>JBDSAK010000305.1:0-14363 GCA_039922195.1 Mycobacteriales bacterium | reverse complement strand
GTTCTGGGGAGCACCCCGCGCTGGGCGTCCAAGCGCCCGAACGAGGCCGGAAACTACGGCCCTGGCACGGCCGCGGAGCCGAAGGACATCCGCACCTGGCGCGCGTACGTCCGCAAGCTGGCGATTCGCTACAAGGGCAAAGTCAACAAGTGGGAGCTCTACAACGAGCCCAACGTGAAGCTCTTCTTCAGCGGTCAGCCCAAGGACATGGTCACGATGGCCCGTGAGGCCTGGGTGCAGCTCAAGACGATCGACGCGGGCAACACGGTGATTTCGCCCGGTGTCGCGATCCGCACCGACAACTCGCCGAAGTGGCTCGACACCTACCTGGCACTGGGCGGTGGCAAGTACGCGAACGTGATCGCGGTGCACCTCTATGTCCGGGCCCGCCAGAAGCCGGAAGACACCATCGGCTACCTGGCTATCGTCCGGGCGATCATGAAGGCCCGCGGGGTGTCCCGGATGCCGCTGTGGAACACGGAGTCAGGCTACGGCCGCGCCACGTCCGATCCCAGGACCAACGAGATCTATACCGGGTCCACCGCAATGGGGTACGTCGCCCGTACCTACATCTTGATGGCGGCCGGCAATGTTGCCCGCTCGTACTGGTACGGCTGGGACATGCGCGGGTTCACCGGGCTCTACCTCACGAATGAAGATCAGCAGACGGCGAACGTCGCAGGCAAGGCATACGGCGTGACGTACCGATGGCTGGTCGGCGCTCGTATCTCGGGCTGCACCAAGGCGGCCACCGGCCCACTCGCCGGCGGCTACTCGTGTTCGCTCGCGCGCGGCACGGCTCAGGTCCGCATCCTGTGGCACCCGACGACCAACCGCCGTATCCGCATCCCTGCGGGCTACCGCTCATTGCAGCGGCTCGACGGTTCGAAGGTCGCGGTGCGCGCGGGCTCCTTCCTCAACATCGGACCGCTGCCGGTCTACCTGTCCACCGCTCGATAACCAGCTGAATGCGCAATCCGCTGCAGGGAGTTCCCCGCAGGACGATCGTCGCCGCGTCGACGGTTGTGGCTGTGCTGCTCACCGTCGGCGTGGCTGTCGCTATCCGGCGGGCCGCCGGCCGGGACAAGGAGCCGGAGGTCCAGGCGGCCGGCACGACTCCGTCGGGCGTTCCCGGCGCCACGCTGTCCCCCCTACCGGCCGCGTCGTCAGAGTCGCCGGCGCCGGCGAGCCCGAGCAGCACCGGATCGGCGTCCGGATCGGCCGTGGCCGCGTCGCCGAGCCTGTCGGTTTCGGTGCCGCTGACGCCGTCCGAGACACCGTCGTCATCTCCCCCGCCCACTTCGTCGCCCTCGCAACCGGCGTCGAGTCCGACGACCGCCGCGCCGACCGTTCGACCGCCGGCAACCGGCCCGGTGATCACCCGCGAGTTCTTCGGGCTGCACATCCATGACCCCGTCAAGCGGTGGCCCAAGGTTGCCTTCGGATCGGTGCGACTCTGGGACTCCGGGGTGACCTGGCGGCAGATGCAGCCGACCCGCACCACGTGGAATTTCGCTGCGCTTGACGCTCAGGTCGCTCAGGCAAACGCGGCGGGGAAAGACATCATCATGGTCCTCGGCGTGACACCGCAATGGGCGGCGTCGCGACCGAACGAGGCTGCCAACTACGGCGCCGGCGCGGCATCGCCGCCGCGGAATCTGGCCGACTGGACGACGTACGTCCGCACTCTCGCCCAGCGCTACCAGGGCAAGATCACCAAGTGGGAACTCTGGAACGAGCCGAACGCAGTGCTGTTCTGGAGCGCGAAGCCCGCGGCGTCGATGGTGCCTCTCGCGAAGTCGGCGTACGAGGTCCTGAAAGCCGCAGACCCCGCGAATATCGTGCTCTCGCCCGGGATCATCGTGCGCACGCTCAACAGCCCGTTGTGGCTGGACGAATACCTGGCCGCCGGAGGTGGCCGGTACGCCGACGTCATCGCCGCGCACTTCTATGTGAAGACGTTCGAACGGCCGGAGGCCCTGCGGCCGTCCATGGAGCGCATCCGCGCGATCATGGCCAAGCGCGGCGTCGCAGACAAGCCGCTGTGGGACACCGAATCGAGCATGGGCGAGGCGAATCGAGACCTGATCTACAGCGAGCCACTCGCGTCGGCGTACGTCGCCCAGGCGTTGACGTTGCTGGCCGGCCACGGCATCCGCCGTGCCTACTGGTACGCCTGGGACGACTACACATACACCGGTCTCTACCTCACGCGGAGCAACGGAAAGGCCACTGAAGCCGGCCGGGTATTCGGCCTGATGTCCAGCTGGCTGGTCGGTGCGCGACCTGACACGTGCGACCGCATCGCCTCCGGCACGGCAGAGGGCGCGTACGCCTGCTACTTCAGTCGCGGGGACGAGCAGTTCCAAATCGTCTGGCACCCGGGAAAGACGACGCCGTACGCCCTGCCGTCGGGGGTTCGGACGGTGCGCCGGCTCAACGGGGCGTCCGAGGCGGTCAGCGGCTCGAGCGTTGCCATCGGTGTGGTGCCGGTACTGATCACGACAGCCGCGGCATGACCCGCCGACTCGTCACGGTGTGCGTCGTCCTAGCGCTGGCCGGCTGCAGCTCGTCCACACCGCGATCCTCATCGACTCTGTCCGTGGCCGTGCTGTCGGCGGCGGTGTCATCCGCGGCGTTGTCGTCGTCGCAACCCCTGGCACCAGAGGCGTCGTCCGCGGGCGTGGGAGTCCCGAGCGAGACTTCCACGGCCAAGCCCTCCGCGGCCACGCCTTCCACGGCCAAGCCCACCCCGGCGGCGTCCCCTCTCGCGCCGTTCTACGGGCAGCGACTGGTGTGGGGAAAGTGCGGCGGCGGCTTCTCGTGTGCCAGCGCCATAGTGCCGCTGGACTACGCGAAGCCCGGTGGCAAGCGCATCGAGATCGCGATGATCAAGCTGCCGGCCCGCAAGTCCAAGGGTCGAATCGGTTCGTTGTTCCTCAACCCCGGCGGGCCCGGCGCATCGGGCATCGGGTACGCGCGGTACGCCGAGAGCGTCATCCCCGCCGGCGTGCGGGAACGCTTCGACATCGTCGGCTTCGATCCGCGCGGTGTCGGCGGGAGCGCCCCGGTGCGTTGCGCGACCGGCCGGCAGCTCGACGAGTACCTGTCCCCTGACCCCTCGCCGGACACGGACGCCGAGTTGCAGCAGCTCGTGTCGGCCGCCAAGACCTTCGCGGCGCGCTGCGCGGAAACCAGCGGTGACCTGTTGCCGCACATCAGCACCCGGAATACCGCCCGTGATCTCGACGTGCTGCGGGAGGCCGTCGGGGACGCCAAGCTCAGTTATCTCGGCAAGTCGTACGGGACGTATCTCGGGGCGTTGTACGCCGACCTTTTCCCGCGGCGGGTCCGGGCCCTGATCCTCGACGGAGCTGTTGACCCGACCGTGGATACGCAGACTCTCGCCCGAGTCCAAGCTCGGGGTTTCGAGGTTGCGCTGACGGCGTTTCTCGACAGTTGCGCGGCGAGTTCATCGTGCGAATTCGGCACGGCGCCCGACATCCGGGGTCGATTCGATTCGCTGCTCGCCCGGATCGAGCGGCAGCCGCTCAAGACGAGCGGCTCCCGCCTGGTCGGGCCGGACGAGGTCTACTACGCCGTTGCACAAGCCTTGTACAGCAGGCAGTACGGCTGGCCGGTGTTGCGAACCGCGCTGTTTCAAGCGCAGCGCGGCGACGGATCTACCCTCTTGCAGTTGTACGACGACTACGTCCGCCGCGACGAGCAGGGACAGTACGACGGCCTCATCGAGTCCTATGTCGCGATCGGCTGCCTCGACCGCCCTTCGCCACGCGACGTCGAGACGTACCAGGCTGATGCGCGCCGCTTCGCGCCGGAGTCCCCGCACTTCGGCGCGGGCTCCGCGTTCGGCGGCCTGACCTGCGCGTACTGGCCGGTGCCACCGGTCGGCCCGCCCGCCGCACTCCCGGCGCGCGGGGCCGCCCCGATCCTTGTCATCGGCACGACGAGAGACCCGGCAACGCCGCTGGTCTGGTCGCAGGCGCTCGCGCAGCAGCTCGAGTCCGGTCGTCTGCTGACGTACAACGGTGACGGCCACACGGTGTACGGCGACGGCGACGACTGTGTCGACGGCGCCGGCAACGCCTACCTCATCGCGCTGAAACTGCCCCCGGTCGGCAAGCGCTGCGGCTGATCGGCGAAGGTCGTGCCTGGGGTAAACTGCGCCCGCACCACGCCGCCTTAGCTCAGTCGGTAGAGCGTCTCACTCGTAATGAGAAGGTCATCAGTTCGATTCTGATAGGCGGCTCCATGTGGCCGGCGCGGCAGCAGGTCGGTCGCCTACCCCCGAGGACAGGTCCAGTGGAAGTCACCCCGGTACGTTGTGTCGCTGGTCGATCGTGACCGGTTTCGTCGATGGCGGCCTGCCGCAAGGACCGGGATTTCCCGCGCAGATCCGCGCCGCTGTGCAGCGGCTGAAAACGCGATTCGACTTGCTCGATGTCAGCGCCGTCGGGATGTCGGAGTACTCATCTCGCTACCTGACCGAGGCGTTGCTGCGGGAGGGATATCAGCTCAACGTGACCGGGCACGTGCTGTTCCGCGCGCTCGACGGGCTCAGTGACGAACTGGAGTCGGTGACGCTGGTCGACTACGGCGGCGGCAACGGTCTGCTGTCGCTGCTGGCCCGCGAGATGGGTGTCGGCACCATCGTCTTCAACGACATCTTCGAAGGCTCCTGCACCGATGCCCGACTGCTCGCCAAGACGATGGGTCTCGAAGCCGATCACTACGTCCACGGTGACCTCGACGCCCTGACGTCGTTCTTGGCCGAACGCGATCTCAGCTGCGACGTCGTCGTGTCGTACGACGTGATCGAGCACATCTACGACGTCGACGAGCACCTGCAGCACCTGCCCGCCATCACCTCGGGTCGGCTGCGCGTCGTGATGGCGTCAGCCGCCAACATGCTCAATCCTCGTCGGCACCGGCAGCTGATGGCGACGCAACGACTGATCGAACTCCAGGACCGGCAACCCTCGGCGGGACACAAGGAGCGCGACGCGCTGCTCGCGTACGCCAACATCCGCGCGGGCCTGATCCGCGCGCACGCTCCGGCGTTGTCAGCAGCGGACGTGGAGCGGCTGACAGTCGCAACGAGAGGTCTGATGACCGGCGACATCGAGGCGGCCGTGGATCGATTCGTGGCCGATGGCATGCTGCCGCAGCCGCCGGTTCATCCCACCAACACGTGCGACCCGCTGACCGGCAACTGGGCTGAGCACCTGATGGATCCGTACCGGCTCGCGGCCGACCTCAGCGCCGCCGGCGTCCCCTGCCGGGTCGAGGCCGGCTACTACGCGTTCAACAGCGGCGCGCGGGGCGTCGCGGGAGCTGTTCTCAACCGTGCTGTCCGCGTCACGGGCAAGCTCGGTCTACGGATGGCGCCGTACTACGTCCTCGTCGGCCAGCGCTAGCCGCCATCGCGCGGACCGTGCGTCGTCTCAGCGGCGTTGGCGCAGTTCGTACAAGCCGTCGATTCCGGCGACCTGTCCGTCGTGGATCGGGCGGCCGTACTCATCGAACGCGAGCCGGGCCAAGAACTCGCGATGCTCGTGCGCGAGTCGCATGTCCGCAATCGCGGCGAACCGGTCGGCGAGCCAACCCATTTCTTCTACCGAGATCGCCGCGCCCTGGAACTTTGCCGTGAAGCCGTTCCTCTCGGCGAGCGCGACGAAGTCAGCGGGTCTGTACGCGACGGAATGTGGGCAGGCAGCTCCGTCGGTGGATCGCTTGAAGGCCTCCTCGAACGGTTCGCCTGCGTCGATTTGCAGGACTATCTGCCGCAGGTACGGCACGTAGAGGCGAGCGAAGATGCTCTCGCGGTTGTAGACCATGACGTACATCACGCCGTCGGGCGCCAGTACGCGTCGCAACTCGGCGAGGATGTCGTCGATGTTCGGGCAGTGATGCAGGACTCCGGACGAGATGACAACGTCGACCGATCCCTCGTCGAGCGGAACGTGCGCCTTGTTCTCGTCGAGCAGGATCAGCTCCGCGACAGGTTCGGGATGCAGTTTCAGCCGGCGCCCCGCCTCGTCGAGAGAAGCCGTGGAGACGTCCGCTCCGATCAACCTCGCGGGTGAGCCCCATTCGGCTACAGCCACCAGGTCGTTGCCGGGGCCGCAGCCGTAGTCGAGCACCGTCTTCCCGCGCATCTTGTCGTACGGCAGCCAATCGCCGTAGAACAGGTACTGGGAGTTGCGCCAGTTCAGGTAGTCGACTGACTGCTCACGGGTCGTGAACTCCTCGTGCATTGTGACGTTGTGCCAGGCCCAGTAGTCGGCGTTGGAATCGCTCGGGTGCCGAGCCGCCAGCGAGTGGCGAACGAGAACCGCGCGTTCGCGGATCGGCGCGGGAAGACGCGCGTACATTCGGCGGGGCAGAGCGCGCAGCGGCATCGGTGGAGCATACGGCGATGCATCAGTGCGTGCCCCGTTCCGGCGAGTTCGTCGAGGACTGTCAGGACGAATGTGGGACGAGACGGGCTCGCGACGCCGCGGCCCAGGCGTACGCCTCGGCCCCCCGACCCCCGGTCGCACTAAGCGCGCGGTACGTCACGGGCAAGCTCGGTCTACGGATGGCGCCGTACTACATCCTCGTCGGCCAGCGCTGAGCCTCCCTACCCCGCCTAGCCGGCGCTCGAGTGCTGCCCCTGCTGTTGGAGAGCCGCCACGAGACCAGGTCGGTCGGCGACGGTCACCGTCAGGCCCGGATGGATGGCGGACGGAAAGAGCACCCGAACCGGATCGTGGAATCGAATGCAGACACCCCGAGTCGACGTACCGAAAGTGGCCCCTTTGTCGGTCAGCGACAGGCGCGGGCCCAGCGCTCGGTAGACCTTGTACGGTCCGGTCTCCTCGGCTCCGGCAACATTGCTCAGTGGAGTTGCCATCGACAGGAACCCGAAGCGGGCGCGCAGTTCGGTCTCGGTGACCTCGACATACGCCGATGCCGCCGTGACGCCCCACAGCAGCAGCAACGGGCGAGCAGCAGGCATGAATTCGAACGTGAAGCGCTTCCCGGTCATGGATGCCGCCCATGCGTCACGAGCCGCGCGCGGGACGCGGCAATCTCGGCGTACGCCTCCGCGGCGCCGACCCACGTCGCGCCTTCGACGGACTTGCCTGGCTCGAGGTCCTTGTAGACCTCGAAGAAGTGCTGGATCTCCATCTTCATGAACTCGCCGATGTCCCCGAGGTCGGTGATGGTGGCCATCCGTGGGTCGCCGGCGGGGACGGCGAGGACCTTGTCGTCGCCGCCCTTCTCGTCGGTCATCCGGAACATCCCGATCGCGCGACACTTGATCAGGCAGCCGGGGAACGTCGGCTCGTCGAGCAGCACGAGGACGTCGAGCGGGTCGTCGTCCTCACCGAGTGTTCCGTCGATGAATCCGTAGTCGGCCGGGTAGCGGGTCGCCGTGAACAGCATGCGGTCGAGCCGGATCCGGCCGGTCTCGTGGTCCATCTCGTACTTGTTGCGGGTGCCCTTCGGTATCTCGATGGTCACGTCGAACTCCACGCGGGCGCTCCCTCCTCGTTCGAGTCAGGCGGCTAGTGTCGTGCATGAAGTGCGCCGGTGCACCACCGCGCCGAGAGGAACTGCTCGCACATGCACGCTGCCGTGACGACGTTCGCCGTCGTCGCGTCACTGGTTCTGTTGCCGGTGCCCGCCGGCGCGGCCGACTCGCCCGGACTGGCCCGCCCGCTCGTTGCCGAGGCCGCTGCATCGCCGGCGTCCGTGGGTGCTGCCGTGGCGGTGCCGTTCTCGGCGTCTGCGTTGGGCAAGAACGTGTCCGTGACCGTCATCGACGCGGCAACCGGTGCTCTGGTCTTCCACCAGGCCGGCACCCAGGCGGTGTTGCCGGCGTCGACCCTCAAGCTGGTGACCGCGCTGACCGCCCTCACAGTGCTGCCACCCGAGGAGACCTTGACGACGCGCCTGGTCAGCAGCGGCCGGGTCGACCTGGGCGTCCTCGAGGGGGATCTCGTCATCGTCGGTGGCGGCGATCCGACGCTGTCGTCGCTCGACACCCCGTCCTACCCGGCGCCGGCCCGCATGAGCGGGCTCGTCGATGCGCTGCGCCGCAAGGGAATCACCGCGATCAGGGGTGGCATCGTCGTCGACACGTCGGCGTACGACGGACCGCGGCTCGAGGCGTCGTGGAAGCCGACCTACGTGACCGAAGGATCGGCCGCGCCGGTCGTCGCGCTGATGGTCGACGGGGGCCGCTCGCGCGCGGGGGCGACGCGCGGCGCGCGTTCGGCAACCCCGGAAATCCTTGCCGGGCAACGCCTGTCGGCGATGCTCAAGGCGGCCGGCATCTCCGTCGGCGGTGGTGTTTCGCGCGGCGTCGCGGCCGCCGGCGCAGTCGAGCTGGGAGTGGTGCACTCGGCCCCGGTGCCCGCGCTGGTCGAGCGGATGCTGCTGCGCAGCGACAACGACCTCGCTGAGGCGCTCTCGCGC
Organism: Mycobacteriales bacterium; assembly: GCA_039922195.1. GTDB lineage: Bacteria > Actinomycetota > Actinomycetes > BP-191 > BP-191 > JBDTYE01. The sequence goes on along the minus strand of JBDSAK010000305.1, from coordinate 5,876 downwards.
AGCGCCGCCCGCGTGCGTGGGTTGCCGGCATCCTTCGCGGGTGGGGCCCAGGTGGCGACGGAGACGCTGACCAGGCTCGGCGTACCGATGGCCGGAGTACTGGTGCGCGACGGATCGGGCCTCTCGCGCGGCAACCGGGTGACCACCGACCTGCTCGCCGCTGCCCTCCGTCTCGCCACCGCGGGCGATCACCCCGAGCTGCGGCCGCTGCTGTCGGGCCTGCCGACCGCCGGATTCAACGGCACGCTGTTGGGCCGGTACCGAGACCAAGCGACCCGGGCTGCGGCGGGCCGCGTCCGCGCGAAGACCGGCTCCCTCAACAACGTGACGACCCTCGCCGGCGTCGTCGTGACCCGGTCGGGCCAACTGCTGGTCTTCGCCGCCTCGGCCGACCACGTCCCGACGGCCTCGACGACCGCGGCCGCCAGGACGCTCGACCGCGCGGTGGCCGTGCTCGAGGCCTGCGGCTGCAATTGACCTCGGTGTCCCGCGACGCGGCACGTTGGCCCCGGCGAACCTGCGCGGCTACGATCGCGGGCATGCTTCCAGTCCGCATCAGGCGTTCGCTCGCCGCGCTGGCGACGACCACGTTCGTCGTACTCACGTCGTGGTTGGCGGCCGGCCCGGCGTTCGCGCAGAAGCCGTTGCCGCCCCGCTACAACGAGCTGGAGGCGTCCAAGCCGTGGACGTACTGGATGGCCTGGGCGTTGTTCGCCGGGGTGGTTGCCCTGTGCGGCCTCGTTGCCCTCGGTTATCTGATCAAGGGCCGCGAGTTCCGCAACAACCAACGCCGGGGCGGCGCGAAGTAGGCGGCACGTTCTGGCGTCGCCGCGCGTTCGAGCGGTGACCTGGGTGGGCACCGCTGTCAGTGGGCCAACGGGCCGCAGGTGCGAACTCTGGAGGTCCGGTGGCGACAGGCATGATCGATTGGGACGTCGCGGTCGCGACGGCGCGGCAGTTCATGCGCCCGGGACCGGACGTCAGCTGGCAGGAAGCCCACGACGTCGTCGGCGAGCTGCGCTCGCTGGTGCCGGTGGCGGAGGAACACGTCAGCGAGTTCAGCCGGCTGCGCAATCCGGCGCCCGATGGCGGCGCGGTCGCGGTCGTCGATCGCCTCGGCTGGGTGCAGGCCAACCTCGAGGGCTTCCAGATCCTGCTCGAGCCGCTCGCCGCGAAGCTGGTCGAGCGCAAGGGCGAGCCCACCGGTCTGAGCAAGATCGTCACGCCCAAGCTCGCCGGCGCGCAGGTCGGCACGATCTTGTCCTACCTGGCGTCGCGCGTGCTCGGTCAGTACGAGCTGTTCATCCCCCCCGGTCAGGGCACCGGCCGGCTGACGCTGGTCGCGCCCAACATCGTCGCCACTGAACGCAAGCTCGACGTCGATCCGCACGACTTCCGGCTCTGGGTGACACTGCACGAGGTGACCCACCGGACGCAGTTCACGGCGGTGCCCTGGCTGCGGCCGTACTTCACCGATCAGGTGCGGTCTTACATCGACGCAAGCGAGCTCGATCCGGCCGAACTGTTCGCCCGGCTGCGCGCCGCGGCAACCGCAGTCAAGGGGGCCATCGGCAACGACGACGACGCGCCGAGCGTCCTGCACGCGCTGCAGACGCCCGCGCAGCGCGAGATCCTCGACCGGCTGACCGGCCTGATGTCGTTGATCGAGGGGCACGGCGACTTCGTGATGGACGGCGTCGGGCCGGCCGTCGTACCCACCGCTGAGCTCATCCGCGAACGGTTCGATCAGCGCCGCGCCGCCGCCGGGCCGCTGGACCGGATGGTGCGCAAGTTGCTCGGCCTCGACCTGAAGATGAAGCAGTACGAGGAGGGAGCCGGGTTCGTCCGCGCTGTCGTCGACGCGGTGGGCATCGCCGGCTTCAACGCGGTGTGGACCTCCCCGGCGACGCTGCCGTCGATCGAGGAGATCCGTGCCCCGCAACTCTGGCTCGACCGAGTCGATGCCGCATCGGGAGACATCGTCGCGGGCGCGGAGGATGCCAGGTCCTGACCCGGCGGTCGCCGCGGTACGGCACGCGGTACGCCGGGTGGTCGCGCAGGTGCCCGAGGGGTCACTACTGCTCGCCGCATGTTCCGGTGGCGCCGACTCCGTCGCCCTCCTGTCGGCCCTCGCCTGGGAGGCGCCGCGGGCCGCTCGCCGGTCGGGCGTCGTACACGTCGACCACCGCCTCGCACCCGGCTCCGGCGAGGTCGCACGCCGCGTGGTCGCGCTGGCGAAGGAGCTTGGCGTCGACGTCGTGACGACCGCTGCGGTCGACGTAGACACCGCCGGCCGGGACGGACCCGAAGGTGCCGCGCGCGCGGCCCGCTACCGTGCCTTGTCGCACCTCGCGGTCGAGTCCCAGGCGGCGTTGGTATTGCTCGGCCACACGCTGGACGACCAGGCCGAAACGGTCCTGCTCGGGCTCGCCCGCGGCTCAGGAACGCGGTCGCTCGCCGGGATGCCGCAGCGACGCGCCGAGTTCGCCCGCCCACTGCTCGCCGTTCGCCGCGCGCAGACTCGCGGCTACTGCGACGCGCTCGGCCTGCCGGTGTGGGACGACCCGGCGAACGCCGACCACGCCTTCGCGCGCAACCGCGTGCGGGCCGTCGTCCTGCCAGCCCTCGAGGCCGAGATCGGTCCCGGGATCGCCGAGGCGCTCGCCCGCTCGGCCGACCAGCTGCGCGTCGACGCCGACGCGCTCGACGCGATCGCGGACGCTGCGTACGTCGTCTGCGCCGCCGGGCGCGCCGATCAGATCGAGCTGTCGGTCGAGGCGCTGGAGAGCATGCATGCGGCGGTACGCCGGCGAGTCCTCCTGCGCGCCGCGGTGTCGGCGGGCACCCCCGCCGGAGCGCTGGGCGCCGTACATCTGGGCGCCGCCGAGCGATTGGTCACCGATTGGCACGGGCAAGGCCCGGTTCACCTCCCGGGTGGTTTTGCGGTCACCCGCCGATATGCGACTCTGCACGTGGGTCCCGGACCAAGCCCCTTGGAGTAGTGCGTGATCGAGGACGACATCGCGTCCGTACTCATCTCCGAGAAGGAGATCCAGTCCAAGCTCGAGGAGATGGCCTCCCAGATCGACCGTGACTACGCCGGCACCGAAGTGATGCTGGTCGGCGTACTCAAGGGCGCGTTCATGGTCATCTCCGATCTCTCGCGGGCGCTCACGGTGCCGGTGACGATCGACTTCATGGCGGTCTCGTCGTACGGGTCGGCGACGTCGACCTCCGGTGTCGTGCGGATCATGAAGGACCTCGACAAGGACATCGTCGGCAAGCACCTGCTGATCGTCGAGGACATCATCGACTCCGGCCTGACGCTGGCCTACCTACTGCGCAACCTGCGCTCGCGCGGCCCGGAGTCGGTCGAGGTGTGCGCGCTGCTGCGCAAGCCGGACGCCGCGAAGGTGCAGATCCCGGTCAAGTACGTCGGCTTCGACATCCCGAACGAGTTCGTCGTCGGCTACGGCCTCGACTACGCCGAGCGCTACCGCAACCTGCCCTACATCGGCACCCTGCAGCCGAGCGTTTACGCCGACTAGCCCTCCCGGCACCCCCACCCAACCGAGCGAAATGACTGTTGACCGTGAATCGCCCACGCTCAGCAGCGAGTATCAGTCGGCGCAATCGGCTCCCCTTGGAGGCCGTTGGCCGCGGGTCGACCGTGAGCCACCGGGCGCGGAGTTCAGGCGCAGCCCCGGAACCAACGCGCCGGGCCCGGGGGGCGCGGAACGTTTCCGGGGGGCCGGCACGTTGGTGCGTAGGACTGCCGAGCGTTACCTTGGCAGGTACTGATCAGTAGATCCGTTCGACAAGTCCCAACCGGGTCCTCGAAACCGCCGGTCCACCCCGGCAGGTCGGGGCGCGCAGTGTCAGGAGGCCGGAGCGACCGGCAACGGTGGCTCCAAGTTAACCGTGGACTTTCGACGTTACTTTCGCGGCCCGCTGATCTACATCGTCATCGTGCTGCTGCTGGTCTTCGCGTTCTTCCAGCTGGTGTCGAGTGCCGGTGGCTACAAGTCGGTCCCGCTGTCCGACGTACGGAAGGCCATCGCTGCCGGCGACGTCGCGAAGGCGACGATCTACGACCGTGAGCAGCGGATCGACATCGAGAAGAGGAACGGCGACCCGAAAGCTGATGACCACAAGATTCGGGCCAGCTTCGCCGACGGCCAGGGTCGATTCCTCCACGACGACTTGCAGAAGATCGAGGGCGCCAAGAGCGCGGTGAAGGTTACCCGCGACAACGTACTCGTCGGCCTGTTGTTCAACCTGTTGCCACTCGGGCTGATCATCTTGCTGCTGTTCTTCTTCATGAATCAGATGCAGGGCGGCGGCAGCAAGGTCATGAGCTTCGGCAAGTCGAAGGCGAAGCTCGTCAGCAAGGACATGCCGAAGACGACGTTCGCCGACGTTGCCGGCGCCGACGAGGCGATCGAAGAGCTGCAGGAAATCAAGGACTTCCTCGAGAACCCCGCGAAGTTCCAGGCGATCGGCGCGAAGATCCCCAAGGGTGTGCTGCTCTACGGGCCTCCCGGCACCGGCAAGACGTTGCTCGCCCGCGCTGTCGCCGGCGAGGCCGGCGTGCCGTTCTACTCGATCTCCGGTTCGGACTTCGTCGAGATGTTCGTCGGTGTCGGCGCCTCCCGAGTGCGTGACCTGTTCGAGCAGGCCAAGACCAACGCGCCGGCAATCATCTTCATCGACGAGATCGATGCCGTCGGCCGCCACCGCGGCGCCGGCATGGGCGGCGGTCATGACGAGCGCGAGCAGACCCTCAACCAGCTGCTCGTCGAGATGGACGGCTTCGACGTCAAGGGCGGCGTCATCCTGATCGCCGCGACCAACCGGCCCGACATCCTCGACCCGGCGTTGCTGCGCCCGGGCCGGTTCGACCGGCAGATCGTCGTCGACCGCCCGGACATGGAGGGGCGCAAGGGCATCCTGCGCGTCCACGCCAAGGGCAAGCCGATGGGCAAGGACGTCGACCTCGACGTGATCGCTCGGCGTACGCCGGGCTTCACCGGCGCCGACCTCGCCAACGTGATCAACGAGGCCGCTTTGCTGACCGCGCGGATGGGTCTCAAAGAGCTGACGATGAAGACGCTCGAGGAGAGCATCGACCGCGTCATGGCCGGCCCGGAGCGCAAGAGCCGCGTCATGTCGGAGAAGGAAAAGAAGATCATCGCCTACCACGAGGGGGGTCACGCGCTGGTCGCGCATGCCTTGCCGAACGCCGACCCGGTGCACAAAGTGACGATCCTGCCGCGCGGCCGTGCTCTCGGCTACACGATGACGCTGCCCACCGAGGACAAGTTCCTGCAGACCCGCTCCGAGATGATCGACCAGCTCGCGCTGCTGCTCGGCGGCCGGACCGCGGAGGAGCTCGTCTTCCACGAGCCGACGACCGGTGCGTCCAACGACATCGAAAAGGCCACGGCGATCGCCCGCGCGATGGTCACCGAGTACGGCATGAGCGACAAGCTCGGTGCGCTGAAGTTCGGCAACAACAACGGCGAGCCGTTCCTCGGCCGCGACATGGGTCATCAGCGCGACTACTCCGAGGACGTGGCTGCCGAGATCGACGTCGAGGTACGCCGGCTGGTCGAGGAAGCGCACGACGAGGCCTGGGAGGTCCTCGTCGAGTACCGCGACGTCCTCGACGACCTCGTGCTCGAACTCATGGAGAAAGAGACGCTGGCCAAGGACGAGGTGCTGCGGGTCTTCCAATCGGTCCGCAAGCGGCCGTCGCGGGGCACCTGGATGGGCCACGGCAAGCGCATGCCCTCCGACCGCCCGCCGATCATGACTCCTGCGGAGAAAGCGCTGCTCGGCATCACTGCGGCGCCGCCCGCGCTCCGACGTACCAA
>JBDSAK010000304.1:0-2734 GCA_039922195.1 Mycobacteriales bacterium | reverse complement strand
GGCGAAGTCGACCACCGTCAACCCGTCGTCACGGATCGCCTGGTACTGCCAGTCGTGTGGGTTGGCCTCGAAGTAGACATGGTTGAACTGCGAGATGATCCGCTCGACCGGGTGCCGCAGGCAGGCCAGGAACACACCGTCGGCGGCGAACAACTCGGCGTACTTGCGGTAGAAGAAGTGCCCGTGGATGAAGTCGAACTGCCGCTCGATGAAGGGCTTATGCGCCGTCCACCACGCGAGGTCGTCCATCGTGGCGTTGGAGTAGTCGTCGGAGTAGTCGTACAGGATCCGCCGGCCGGAGCCGTAGTCGAAGATGTAGGCCAGCGCCGTGCCGGCGGTCTTGGGGATGTGTATCGAGATGAACACTAGGAAAGCTCGGCTTCGATCGTGGACATCAGCTCATCGTTGAAGCTCTCGTCCCACGAGGTCACCGCCGGCCCGCGCGCCCCGCGCAAGCACGCATCAACGTCGCGTGCCCGCACGACGGCCTCGGCCAGTCCGCTGGAGACGCCATCGATGGACGGCTCGACGGGCACCAGGTTGGGTGCCCTGGCGAGCAGGTCGGCGCGCGAGCGGTTGCTGAACGTGTTGGTCACCACGATCATCCCGCTGGCGGCCATCTCGTAGTGCACCACTCCCGGGTGCGGCGAGTACTGCATGCTCAGGCCGACCTCGTAGCGGCGCAGCGCACCGGCGTAGTCGCCGAGCGTCAGCCGGGGGGTGATGCTGAGCTCCCGGCCAGACCCGAGCTTGAGCGAGGTTTCGGTGGCCAGGCTGCCCACGCCCTCGAAGCTCCAGTCGTCGCCGTCGAAGACCCCGTCGGACACCGCACGCCGCAACGCCGCGACGCCGACCTCGAACAGGTTGCGCGCCGCGTGGGCCTCCGGCCGGGCGTAGAACAGCAGCTGGCGGATGCCGCCGCGGACCAGTTCCCCCGGCATCGGCGGCCTCGGGACGGCCAGCGCATGGGCGAACACCGCGCTGCGCCGCCGGCCGTGCTCCTCGCCCGGGCCGAACACTCCGAGCCGCTCGGTCATGAAGTGCTGCTGCAGCAGTTCACTGTTGAACAGCGCGAAGTGCGGCTTGTGGTACATCGACGCGCCGATGGCATGCCAGGAGTCGTGATGGTGGAACGTCGGCTCGAACTCCTGGATGAAGAACATGAACTGACGGCCGACCGCACTGGCCAGGATGTCGGCATGGTAGGCCGACCACATCGAGTAGGCGACGAAGCTGTCCTCGGTGCTGATGTCGAGCACCTGGGAGCGGGTGGCCAGGTTGACGATCTCGGCCCGGGCCACGACCGAGCCGCCCAGGGAGTCGTGGGCGAACTGCTTGCGCAGCCGCTCAGCTGTGCAGGTGGCATCGTCGAGGATGAGCAGCCGCACCTCCCAGCCGCGGTCGAGCAATCGCTTGAGGAAGTTCAGGGCGGCGATGTAACCGCCGAAGACGAGGTTCTTGTCCAGCGACGGGACGAGGAAGTTGACCCGGCGGGTCCCGGTCGCGGCGGTGACGCGGTAGGGATAGGGCTGGAAGCGTCGCTCCATCAAGGCCAGCCGGTCGATCGCGACCGGCCGGGTCAGCGCCGTGTAGCCCTCCTCCGGGGAACGGGGGGCGGCCGAGTTGGTCCGCCTGCCCTCGGCCCGCCCGTAGCTGAGGTAGTGGAAGAAGCCGTTCGGCAGCGAGCCGAGCACCTTGGCGTTGCCGACGTCGGAGTAGGTGCGCAGGTACCACCGCTCGTCGAACCACGGGTTGGGCGAGAGACTGCTGCGGGCGCCCTCCGTGAGGTAGTGCCACAGCGGCGACGGCATGCCACCGCGGGCGAGCACCCGGGCGACGTCGGGGTAGGTCTCGACGTACCAGTCGGGCTGGAAGTCCTCGCGGACCGCGTCGGCCATCGGCCCGTGCAGCGGGAACTCGGTCGAGCCCGGCGCCGCGTCGGCGATGGCGAAGACCTGGTGATGGGCAGCCCTGCCGTACAACTGGTAGTGCAGGCGGCCGCACAGCATGGCGCCCCGGCTGACCGCGGCGGCGACCGCGGGATGGGCGCTGCGGTAGGCGACCTCATCGAAGTCCGGGCACGGCGAGAACCCGTGCCGCGCGCCGATGGAGATGTAATGCTCGAACGGGTCGCTCTGGCCGCCGGCCGTCGGCAGGCCGTAGAAGGCGACATACCACTCCGGGGCGAACTGCTCGCGCAGCAATTCGAAGGCACCCGTCGATTCGAGCGCCCCGGCGCCACGCATCGCCAGCCACTGACGTACCCGCCCCGCCGTCGTGCCTAGCGCGGTGTGCGCCAACCGCCTGCCCTTGCCCAGTGCGCGCTTCAGGACGAGCTGCGCCCCGCCCTCGTCGTAGCGGGCGCGCGCGTAGCGAAGGTTGACGGCGACCCGGCCGACGGGAGGGTCAGCGCGGTCCTCGACGGCTTCGAGGGCGCGGTGGCGCTCGGGTGCGCGCAGAGCGGAAGTTCTCACACGCTTTCCCTTCGGTACTGACCGATGTGCTGGTCGTGGTCGGAGTGACTCCATGAGCCGCCCAGAACCGCAACCCCGCCGGATTCGTTGAGGGAATCGTTGGAGACCTCGAGCCGAAAAGTCTGCGGAAGGAGGTCGTAGATGTGAACCATGCCGTCGTCGATGATCGAGGCATGCAAATTGTAGCTACCGCGCTGAAGTAGCAGTCGCGGCACGGTGAGATCAACCGATCCGGCCCCGAGAATTTGCGTCGGCAGGAA
>JBDSAK010000303.1:0-5198 GCA_039922195.1 Mycobacteriales bacterium | reverse complement strand
TTCGGACACGTTCGAGACCGGCACCCGCGCGGCCGCATGGGGAGGCACCACGACGATCGTGGATTTCGCCGTGCAAAAGCAGGGCGAACGCGTGCAGGACGGTCTCGACGCCTGGCACGACAAAGCGGCGGGCAACTGCGCGATCGACTACGGCTTCCACATGATCGTGGGCGGTGTCGACGACGACGCGTTGAAGGCGATGGACTCGCTGGTCGGCGAGGGCATCACCAGCTTCAAGCTGTTCATGGCCTACCCCGGCGTCCTGTACGCCGACGACGGGCAGATCCTGCGCGCGATGTAGCAAGCCGCCGGCAACGGTTCGATGCTCATGATGCATGCCGAGAACGGCATCGCGATCGACGTACTCATCGCCCAGGCGCTGGCCCGCGGCGAGACCGATCCGGTGTTCCACGGCCTCACCCGCCCGCCGGAGTTGGAAGGGGAGGCGACGCACCGGGCGATCATGCTCGCCAAGGTCGCCCGCAGCCCGCTCTACATCGTCCACCTGTCGGCATCAGAGGCGTTGTACGCCGTCGCGGCAGCGCGCAACGCCGGCGCCAACGTGTTCGCCGAGACGTGTCCGCAGTACCTCTACCTCAACCTCGAGGATCACCTCGGCGCGCCGGGCTTCGCTGGGGCCGGCTACGTCTGTTCGACGCCGCTGCGCTCCAAGCACGAGAGCCACCGCAAGGATCTGTGGCAGGGTCTGCGCACCAACGACCTGTCGGTCGTGTCGACCGACCACTGCCCCTTCTGCATGAAGGAGCAAAAGGAACTCGGCAAGGGTGACTTCTCCAAGATTCCCAACGGAATCGGCGGCGTCGAGCACCGGATGGACCTGATGTATCAGGGCGTGGTCATGGGCGAACTCACCCTGGAGCGCTGGGTCGAGCTGTGCTCGACGACCCCGGCGCGGATGTTCGGCCTGTACGGCAAGAAGGGCGTGCTCGCACCGGGCGCCGACGCCGACGTCGTGATCTACGACCCCAACGCCAAGCAGACGCTGGGGCTGGCGACCCACCACATGAACATGGACTACTCGGCGTACGAAGGCGTTCAGGTCGACGGCAAGGTCGACACCGTCCTGTCCCGCGGCAAGGTCATCGTCGAGGGCAACGCGTACGTCGGCGAGAAGGGTCACGGCGAATACCTCCGGCGCGGCCTGTCGCAATACCTGATCTAAGGAGCACCACGACATGAAGCGCATCTCCCACTACGTCGGCGGGAAGTCGGTCACCGGCGAGTCCGGGCGAACCAGCCCGGTCTTCGACCCGGCGACGGGGCAGGTGCAAGCGGAGGTCGATCTGGCCTCTGCCGCCGAGGTCGACAGCGCGGTAGCTGTGGCACGCGAGGCCTTCCCAGCCTGGCGGGCCACGTCGCTGTCGCGGCGCGCCGAGATCCTGTTCCGGATGCGCGAGCTGGTCGACGCGCACCGGATCGACCTGGCGAAGTTGCTGACCTCCGAACACGGCAAGGTGCTCTCCGACGCGACGGGCGAGGTCTCGCGGGGGCTCGAGAACATCGAGTTCGCCTGTGGCATCCCGCACCTGCTCAAGGGCGGATTCAGTGAACAGGCGGCCGGCGGCGTCGACGTCTACTCGATCCGTCAGCCGCTCGGGGTCGTCGCCGGAATCACGCCGTTCAACTTCCCGGCGATGGTGCCCATGTGGATGTTCGCCAACGCCATTGCTTGCGGCAACACGTTCGTGCTCAAGCCGTCGGAAAAGGATCCTTCCGCATCGTTGCTCTTGGCCGAGCTGCTGACCACCGCAGGGCTGCCGGACGGCGTTTTCAACGTCGTGCACGGTGACAAGGTCGCGGTCGACGCGATCCTGGCGCACCCCGGGATCGAGGCTGTCAGCTTCGTCGGATCGACGCCGATCGCCAAGTACGTCTACGAAACCGGCACGAGGAACGGCAAGCGGGTGCAGGCCCTCGGCGGCGCGAAGAACCACATGGTGGTCCTCCCTGATGCCGACATCGACATGGCAGCGGACGCCGCGGTCAACGCGGCGTATGGCTCAGCGGGCGAGCGCTGCATGGCGATCTCCGTCGTCGTAGCGGTTGGTGATGTCGCCGACCCGTTCATCGCCGCGGTCAACAGCCGGCTCGGCGGACTCAAGATCGGGCCTGGCAACGATCCCGAGTCCCAGATGGGACCACTCATCACCGGTGAGCATCGCGACAAGGTTGCCTCCTACATCGACGCCGGCCGCGATGCGGGAGCGACGGTGGTCGCTGATGGCCGACAGACCGCGGTCGATGGCGACGGGTTCTTTCTCGGAGTCTCCCTCCTCGACAACGTCACTCCCGGGATGTCGGTCTACACAGACGAGATCTTCGGCCCAGTGTTGTCGGTCGTCCGGGTCGCGACGTACGACGAGGCGGTCAGGCTGGTCAACGACAACCCCTACGGCAACGGCACGGCGATCTTCACCCGCGACGGGGGAGCCGCTCGCCAGTTCCAGTTCGAGGTGCAGGTCGGCATGGTGGGGATCAACGTCCCGATTCCGGTGCCGGTGTCGTACTACTCGTTCGGCGGTTGGAAGGACTCGCTGTTCGGCGACAACCACATGTACGGCCCCGACGGCATCCAGTTCTACACGCGGACCAAGGTCGTCACTGCGCGCTGGCCCGACCCGTCGACATCCACCATCGATCTCGGCTTCCCGCAGAACCGATAGGGGCGCACGCACATGGATTTCGGACTGGTGCTGCAGACCGACCCGCCGGCCTGGCGGCAGGTGGAGCTCGCAAAGCGGGCCGAGCAGCTGGGTTTCAGTCACGTGTGGACGTTCGACTCACACGTGCTCTGGCAGGAGCCTTATGTCATCTACTCGCAGATCCTCGCCGCGACGCACCGGGTGATCGTGGGGCCGATGGTGACCAATCCGGCGACGCGCGACTGGACGGTCACGGCGTCGTCCTTCGCGACGCTCAACGACATGTTCGGCAACCGCACGGTCTGCGGCATCGGCCGCGGCGACTCGGCCCTGCGTTTCCAGGGGGGCAAGCCGACCACGCTGGCGACGCTGCGGGAGGCGATACACGCCATCCGCGAGCTCGCCAACGGTCGCAGCATCAAGCGTGACGACGGGACCGACCTGTCGATCCCGTGGATCACCGACTCGCAGCTCGAGGTCTGGATGGCGGCGTACGGTCCCAAGGCGCTGGCGCTGTGCGGTGAGGTCGCGGACGGCTTCATCCTGCAGCTCGCCGACCCCGACATCGCGGCCTGGACCATCAAGTCGGTTCGTGAAGCGGCCGAGCAGGCCGGCCGTGACCCCTCGGCCATCACCATCTGTGTCGCTGCGCCGGCGTACGTCGGCGACAACCTGGCGCACCAGCGCGACCAGTGCCGATGGTTCGGGGGCATGGTCGGCAACCACGTCGCGGACATCGTCGAGCGGTACGGCGATACGGGCGGTGCCGTTCCTCCGGCACTGACCGACTACATCAAAGGACGCAAGGGCTACGACTACTCGGAGCACGGAAAGGCCGGCAATACGCACACGACGTTCGTCCCCGACGACATCGTCGACCGGTTCTGCGTCCTCGGGCCGGTCGAGCACCATGTGGAGAAGCTGCAGGAGCTGTCCTCCCTCGGTGTCGACCAGTTCGCGCTCTACCTCATGCATGACCAGCGGGACGCGACGCTGACGGCGTACGGCGACGTGGTCATGCCGACGATTCGCCAGGCCGCGACGGGGTGAGCGCCCGCCGGTTCAGTGGCCGATGAGCCGGTGCAACCGCAGGAATGTCGGCTGGTAGCCGAGCTTTGGCCACGTCCGGGATGACAGCAGGTTGGTGGTGCGCCAGTCGATGACGGCACTGCGGTAGCCCGATTCTGCGATCCAGGTGTGCACCGCGTTGGCGAGGGCGCGTCCGATTCCCCTGCCGCGTGACTCGGGCCGCACGGCGGCGAACGCCAGCAGGCCGGCGTCGACGGGCCGTGCCACCCCGGTGTGGATACTGGAATGCGTGACGGAGCAGCCGACGGCTGACCCGACCACGCGGCCATCCACGACCGCGACGAAGTTGGCGAACTCCGCGTCGTCGATAGAGTCCTCCCATTCGGCTCTGGCTTGCTCGATCGTCTGGGCCGGCGCCCGGACGAACACCGGCGAGCGGCTCTGGTGCGACGGAAGGAGCAGGTCAAGCTCGGCCAGGGCCGCGATGTCAGTTCGCTCGGCGCGGCGGACGACGCAGCGGCCGGGTTTGCGGACAGCCGGCGCGCTCGCCGACCGCAGCGCGTGCGTGTGCTGTTGGCCGAACCCGAGGCGGAACCACGCGTCGACGACAGCGGTGTCGTCGCAGGGCACGACGACGTAGTGAGCGGACCGGCCCTCATCGACCCACCGATCAGCGGCGACTGCATAGAGGTCGCGCACCACCTCCGCGTCCTGGACGGCATGTCCGGCCGAATCGACCCAGACCTTGCGGCCCCAGCTCGCCACGGACTGCGGAGCGCCGATCAGGAAGCCGGACACTCCGCTGCGGGTGAGCGCCACCGCGCCGGATGAGTCGGTGGCGCCGAAGACGCTCGCCACCAGGCGGGTCGCGTCTTGCGCGCGCTCGAAACGCTCGGCAAGCATCGGCTGACCCTTCCGGTGCTGCGCATGGCGGGTCGCCAGCAGTACTCCCGCATCTTCGACGTGTCGCTCCTCGAACGGCCGGATCTGGAGGCCCGACATGCCCCGACCGTAGCCTCGAGCCAACCTCGGACCAACCCGTTTCTCTGGGCAGTCCGAGTGGGCGAACGACACGCCGCGTCGACCATGGGCGCGCCCACGGAGATTCTCCCGTACAGTCGAAAGCGACACCATTTGTCCGTTCGGTGGCGCTTTGGCCGCCTTTCGAAAGGCCGGCCTTTGCGTCTCCGCAGCCACTTGACGGCGCGCCCCATCGTCGGAGCCTTGCTCGCGGGCGTCATCGCATCGGGTGGTGTCGCCGCCGCGTTCGCTACGCCGGCATCGGCCGCTCCGGCGCCGGTCGGGCCCGCGCTGATGGGGCTGCATATCAGCGATCCCATCCGCAACTGGCCGACAGTGCCCTTCGGCACGGTGCGCCTCTGGGATGCCGTGGTGACCTGGCGCGACCTGCAGCCAACCGCGACGACCTGGAACTTCGTCGGTCTGGATGCGCAGGTCGAGCAGTATCGCGCGACGGGCAAGGACATGGTGATGGTGCTCGGCCAA
>JBDSAK010000302.1:0-9056 GCA_039922195.1 Mycobacteriales bacterium | reverse complement strand
GACCGGTTCCCGTCCTGCTGAGGATCCGCTCGCGACTCAGTCGGGCAACAATTATCGGCTTGGCGATGTATACCAACCCTTCCTTGTCAGGCTGCCGTGCGAAACCCCAGAGCCCTGGGCCCGTTTCATGTCTCGCGAACTCCGACTGAGTCCGGGTCGCGGTCGGTCTCCGCATCGCTGGCCGTCGGCGCGTCGTTCGCCTGCGACCCGTGTGCCGCCGCGGACTCCCGGTCCGCGCCACTCGCGACGTGGCGCAGCATCACGACCGACATCACCGCGGTCGCTGCCGCGAATACTGCACTGATGATCGTGACGACATGCATGCCGTCGACGAAGGCCCGCTGGGCGACGTCCAAGATTTCGGCACCGTATTGCGGTAACTGTTCGGCCACGGCCACCGCGCCGCCGAGGGTGTCGCGCGCGATCACCGCAGCATCAGCGGGTACGCCGTCGGGCAGGTTGTCGGTGAGCCTGGCCCGGTAGATCGCCACCCCCACCGTGCCGAGGAGCGACAGACCGAGCGCGCCGCCGAGCTCGGCGCCGGTCTCCGAGACGCCGGAGGCCGCGCCTGCGCGTTCGGGCGGCGCAGAGCCGACGATCAGCTCGGTCGTCAGCGACAGAACCGGCGCCAGCCCCAACGAGATGATCACCGAGCCGACGACGACCAGTGTGAGTCCGTCGGACCGGCCGACTCTGGTCAGGATCACCAGTCCAAAGGTCGCGATCCCCAGGGAGACCCCCATGACGTACGCCGCCCGGACGCGCCGGACAATCAGCGGAGCAACATTGGAGCCGACGACGAAGGCGAGGGCCGATGGCACCGACGACAGCCCCGCCCTCAGCGGCGTCAGGCCGAGCACCAGCTGCAGGTACTGCGCGACGAACAGGAAGTAGCCGATCGCGACGAAGATCGCGAGGAAGTTGATCGCGAGCGATGCGCTGAACGCCGGAATCTTGAACAACCGCAGGTCGATGAGGGGGGTCGCCAACGAGAGCTGGCGGCGTACGAAGATTGCGCCGGCGACGAGGCCAACCCCGATGCTCGCCAGCGCGGCGACACCCACGCCGTTCTGGGCGATCTGCTTGAGACCGAAGATGAGCGGGAGGATCGCGAGGAGGGAAAGCACGACGCTGAATAGATCGATCTTGCTGCCGGCCGGATCCTTGTACTCGGGCAGTACCCGGGGCCCGAGGATCAGCAAGAGCGCCATGACCGGCAGGGACAACAGGAAAACCGAACCCCACCAATAGCGTTCGAGCAGTACGCCGCCGAACACCGGCCCGACCGCGCTGCCGGCGGAGAAAGCGGAGATCCAGACGCCGATCGCGATGCCGCGCTGTTTGGGGTCGGTGAACATGCTGAAGATCAGCGACAGGGTCGACGGCGCGACCGTGGCTCCCGCGATTCCGAGCAGCGCCCGGCTCCCAATGAGCATCGCGGGGCTCGTCGACAGGGCGGCGAGGACCGACACCGCACCGAAAGCCGCGGCGCCGATCAACAACACTTTGCGCCGACCGAAGCGGTCGCCCAGATTGCCCATCGTCACGAGGAAGCCCGCGACCATGAAGCCGTAAATGTCGATGATCCACAGGAGTTCGGTGCTGCTCGGCTTGAGTTCAGCGCTGATCGAAGGAACCGCAAGGTGCAGGACAGTCAGGTCCATCACGTAGAGCAGGCACGCCAGTGCGAGCACGGCCAAGCCGACCCACTCGCGTCGGCCTGCTCGAGACACCTGCGCGTCTGTGGTTCCGTTCGCCGCCATCAATTCCTCCGTGCTCCGACCGCTCTGGTCATCGACTGAGCCGCAGACTGCTCTTGCCGGGCAACCGTATTCACTGGGTACGACGATCGGCGTCCGCAGGAATCGACATCCACCTGCTCGGATTCTCGGGTAGGCGAGACTCGGCTAGGGCAGTCTCCAGAACTCTCCGATGAGACCCAGGCCATCGAGAATCGCTTGGTTCTGCGCCTTCGTGTGCGGTCGCCAATCGGGGCGGAGCCGATCCCCCCACCACGCGTGCGCAAGAGCGCTGAGGGTCGCAACCGGCATCGTTATGCCTGGCCCCCGCCCGGGTGGCCACCTGTCAATGTGCTCTTCGGCCCGGAAGAGATTCATCGCGCTTCAAGTGAAACCGATGTCATCCCACCATCGCGCCGCCGGCAGCGGGCAGAGAAAGACCAGCGACTCGTCGTCTGAGCGCTTGTCGCGCACGTCGAGGGCGATCGGTTCGGAGCAGTCGGGGCACGACGTCTCGATCCGACCGTCAACGTCCAGAGCGGCGCAGATGCCGAACGCATCCCACGCGCAGTTGGCGAACCACCATCGATCGGCGGCGAACACGCGGTGCGCGGTCGTAACCGCCGAGAACGGATTGGCCATCCGGATCTCGGTGGCATTCGAGGCAAGCACGAGGGCGTGTGCCTCATGGAGCCGGACCCACGCGCGCGTCACCTCGTCGCCGCTCAGACCCGCTGCCCCAGCGGTCTCCTCGATAGTGGGCGCGCGGCCGAGCTCGACGAACCGCCGGTAGGTCACGTTGCGGACAGCAATATCACCGTCGTCCATGCCGCGAGTGTGTCACCAGCACCTGCTCACGTCTCGCCTGTCCGCAGCAGCGCGGTTGAAACGCCGCCCTCGCCGGCGCGCTTTGCCGTATCGCTCCAACGCGTCCGTGTGCTCCGGGACCGCGACCGTCGTCGGCTGACTCAGCGCGCAGGTGCCGGGACTTCGCTGCTGTGCCGGACGATGAGTTCCACGGGCAGGACCCGATGCACCCGCGGCGCGTCCGGATTGGCGATGCGGGTCGTCAGCAGCTCCATCGCCGTACGGCCGATGGCGTCCCAGTCCTGCGCGACGACGGTCACTGGTGTCTGCATCAGGTCAACGTTGTCGATGTCGTCGAAGCCGATCAAGGCGATCTGCTCGATGCCCGAGCCGAGGTGGCGAAGCACGTGACGGGTGGCCATGAAGTTGCCGGTGATCAGTGCAGTCGGTGGTTGCGCGGCGGACAGCAGCGCGTCGAGTGCGGACCCGACGAAGGACTGGTCGATGTCGCCCGTCCGCACGAGGTCGGCCGGACTGTGTCGGCCGGCCGAGCGAATGCACGCGCGCATGGCCTCGGCTCGGGCGCGGCCGGTCGAGATGCGCTCGCTGTCGCCGACGTACGCAATCCGCCGGTGCCCGCGGTCGGCAAGGTAGGCAAAGGCACTCTGGATGCCGCTCTCGCTGTCGCTGAGCACCGAGTCGGTGTCGATGTCGGACATCCGGCGGTCGACCGCGACGACAGGCAGGCCGGCCGCGACCTCCGCCTTGAGGTAGGGAGTGGGGGCACCGATCGCTTCGACGATCAGGCCGTCGACCCGGCGGCGGCACAGCAACTCGATGACCCGGCCGTAGAGCTCTTCGTCGTCCTCGGTCGAGGCCGACAGCAGCATCAGCGAGGCCTCCCGCGCGGCCCGCTCGGCCGCACGCTGCCACACTCCGCCCACACCGCGGACCGCAGCGCCGATGGTGCCGCTCGACCCGCTGCGCAGCTGCCGGGCGCGCTCGTCCGGCCGGTAGCCAAGGGTTTCGATCACGGCGCGGACGCGCTGCGCCAGCTCGGGGTTGACGTTCGATTCGCCGTTGACGACCCGCGAAACCGTGCGCAGCGCGACGCCCGCTTCCCGAGCGACATCGACCATCGTCGGGCGCCGATCGACGCGAGCGAGTCTGCTGGTCACGGCTGGAGCATAGGGCGCAGGCATCGGATCTCCGGAGTGGCAACGGCTTGGTAACGACGCGCAGTTGCCCTCTTGACAGACTGCCCGCGCGGCTCGACTATTCGCCGGGATAACGTTATACCAAGTCAAGCCAAGTCGTACTGATCGGTCACGGACGCCGTGCGCCCACTGGGTCGCCGGCCAACTACACGCGTCAGCGCGTGAGTAAGGACGAGACTCTCCATGAAGCGCGGACTCCTGTTATCGCTCTCAGCAGTCACGGCAACGACGATGCTCCTGGGCGCCTGCTCAGACGACAAGAAGCCGAAGGCGGCCGACGCGCCGAAGGCGTCGACTGCGGCGTCTGCCGCGGCGTCCCAGGCCGCGGCTCCGGCCGCGGGTGGCAAGCCGGTCAAGGTCGCTTATCAGCGCTTCGGTGACGGCCGCGTGATGGACACGTTCCTGGAAGCTGCGAAGGCGGACTACGAAGCCGCCAACCCTGGCAGCACGATGGAACTCACGCCGATCGTCGCGTCCGGAGACGACTACACCACCAAGCTAGCTCTGCTGATGAAGGACAAGAGCACCGCGCCGGACATCGTGCACGAGGACACCTACCGCATCAATTCCGACATCGAGGCCGGTTTCCTCAAGCCGCTCGACGACTACATCGGCGCGTGGGACCAGTGGAGTCAGTACCACGACAACGCGAAGAACGCCGGCAAGGCTCTGGACGGGAAGACTTACGGCATCCCGGACGGAACCGACACCAGAGGCCTTTGGTACAACAAGGAAATGCTCACCAAGGCGGGCATCGCGGTGCCGTGGGCGCCCAAGACGTGGGATGACGTTCTTGCTGCGGCACGGGCCGTCAAGGAGAAGGTCCCGGGGGTTACCCCGATCAACGTCTACGCGAGCAAGGGCGCTGGTGAGGCGACCTCCATGCAGGGCTTCGAGATGCTGCTCTACGGCACGGGCGGATCGCTGTACGACGCCGAGTCGAAGAAGTGGATCGTCGGCAGCAAGCAGTTCGTCGACGCACTCGGCTTCATCAAGGCCGTGTACTCCGAGAAGCTCGGCCCGGCGCCGCAGATCGCGCTCGACCCCAAGCTCGGCAACCTCGTGCGCGAAGACCTCCTGCCCAACCAGAAACTCGCGATCGCCCTCGACGGATCGTGGCTGCCTGGCACGTGGAAGGCAGCGGGCGGAAAGCCGTGGCCGAATTGGCCCGACGTACTCGACGTGACAGGGATGCCGACCCAGACTGGCCAGGAGCCCGGCCACATCAGCCTCTCCGGTGGCTGGACGTGGGCGATCCCCGCCAAGTCGGACAACTCCGACGCAGCCTGGAAAGTGATCCAGCACTTGCAGAACCCGAAGTATTCGGCCAGGTACACCAACGACGCCTCGCAGATCGCGGTGCGCAAGGACGTCGGTGATGATGGGGACTACAAGAAGTGGACCGGCCAGATGGGCGCCTTGTCCGAAGTCGTCGCCGTGACGCAGTACCGCCCGGCGTACGGCGAATACCCGCGAATCTCCAACGAGATCCAGGTAGCAGCCGAATCGGTGATGACGGGGCAAGCCAGTCCGGAGAAGGCGGCGAAGACCTTCGACGACGCCGTCAAGCGCATTGTCGGCGACGACAAGACTGTCACTAAGTGAGTGTTGCCTCCGTTCGCCGGGCCGGTGTCAGGGGAATTCCCCTGGCACCGGCAACGGTGCTTCTCCTCATCTTCCTGGCCGGACCGATCCTGTGGTCCTTCTATGGCGCGTTCACCAACACGGCACTCAGTGGCGCCGGCGCCGCCAACGCGACGTTCATCGGTTTGGACAACTTCCGGCAGGCTCTCGACAGCGCGGCGTTCAAGAACGCCGTCGTTCTGACGCTGACGTTCACCGTCGTGTCGGCGATCATCGGGCAGAACGCCCTAGGCCTCTCGCTGGCGTTGCTGATGCGGTCGAGCAGCAAGATTGTGCGTGTCCTCGTCGGCGCGTTCGTCCTCGGTGCCTGGGTCATCCCGGAGGTCGTCGCGGGCTACCTCTGGTACGCGTTTCTTTCACCCGACGGTTCGCTCAACGCGTTCCTGCGCAGCACCGGGATCGGCACGCAATCCTGGTTGTTCACCAGTCCGATCTTCGCGGTGTCCCTCGCGAACGTCTGGCGCGGTACGGCGTTCTCGATGCTCGTCTACTCAGCGGCGCTGTCCGAGGTGCCGACGGAAATCGAGGAAGCGGCCGAGATGGACGGTGCCACCGGCTTGCGACGGCTGTGGAGCGTCACGTTGCCGCTGATCCGCAGGTCCGTCACCACGAATCTCATGCTGATCACGTTGCAGACACTGTCGGTGTTCGGTCTCATCTGGACCATGACACGGGGCGGTCCCGGCTCGAGCAGCCAGACGCTGCCGCTGTACATGTACGAGCAGTCATTCGCCTTCGGCCAACTCGGCTACGGCACCGCGCTCGCCACGGTGCTGCTCACTGTGGGCGCGGTGTTCTCGCTCATCTACATCCGCGCCATGCGGACGGAGGTCTAGTGGTCGACACACTCGTTCGGCCCGTTGTCGCGCCGCCGCGTGCGCGCATCAGTAGTCGGCAGACCAAGGCGGCCCGAAAGACCTGGCTGATCAACGGCATATTGATCGGAATCGGGTCGCTGTTCTTCATCCCGATGCTCTGGATGCTGCTCGCCTCGATCAACAGCACCGCCGGCCTGTCCGTGAGCTGGCCCGCTCGGCCCACCCTCGGCAATTTCCGTGCTGTCATGAACGAGGACACGTCGTACCGCCCCATTCGCAACGGGCTGGTGATCTGCGGGTTTGCGACGTCGATCACGCTCGTGTGCGCGGTGCTCGCCGCCTATCCGTTGTCGCGCTACCGCACCCGCTACCGCAAGCCCTATCTCTACACGATTCTGTTCACGACCGGATTGCCCATCACGGCGCTGATGGTGCCGGTCTACGGGCTCTTCGTTCAGGTCAACCTGGTCGACACCACTCTCGGGGCCATCCTGTTCCTTGCGACAGCGGGCCTGCCGTTCGGCATCTGGCTGATGAAGAACTTCGTGGACGGCGTACCGGTCCAACTGGAGGAAGCCGCCTGGACCGACGGGGCGTCCAACATGCAGGCGCTTCGGTACATCGTGCTGCCCCTGATGCGGCCCGGCATGGCTGTCGTCGCGATGTTCAGTTTCGTCGGCATGTGGGGCAACTTCTTCGTGCCGTTCGTCCTGCTGCTCTCCCCGGACAAGATGCCGGCGTCAGTGACCATCTACACGTTCTTCGGTCAGTACGGCGAAGTGGCGTACGGCCAACTCGCGGCGTACTCGATGCTCTACGCCGCTCCCGCCGTACTCCTGTACCTCTTCCTTTCCCGCAAGCTCGGCGGCGCGTTCACGCTCGGCGGTGCAGTGAAGGGCTGATACCGCGGCGCGTCCATCCCCAGTCATTGCGAGCGAAGGACTACTTATGCACGACGATCGCGGTCACGTCGAAGCACGCATTCGGCGGACACTGCGCGAGCGCATTCGCCCCGCTGTCTATTCGGCGAGCTCTCCGCTCGACGTGTCCGCGTGGCTCGTGTCCGGCGAGCCGGTACCGGTTGCGCAGGCGCTGACGGCCATCTACACCGACTTCCCCGTAGGGACCCGGTGGGGCGCGCCGTGGTCGACGACCTGGCTGAAGATCACTGGCGCACTGCCGGCGGAGTTCGAAGGCAACGAGCTGGAGATCGTCATCGACCTCGGCTTCGATGCCGGACATCCCGGCTTTCAAGCAGAGGGGATGGCGTACGACGCCGACGGGCACCCGATCAAGGGCATCTCGCCGCGTAATGCGTACGTGCCGCTTCGTGCCGCACTCGAGGGCGACCGCATCGAGCTGCTCGTGGAAGCGGCGGCCAACCCCAACGTGCTGCCGCGGCTGCCACTCGATGGCGGCTCTGACTTCCGGCCGACGACATTGGGGGAGTTGAACACCGCGGGGTCGGATCTGCTCTACACGCTGCGTCGCGTCGACGTCGCGGTCCGGGACCTGGATGTCTTTCACCTGGCGCTGGACATGGAAGTGCTCGATGAGCTGATGCGCGAATTGCCGGCCAACGAGCCGCGACGACATGACATTCTGCGTTCGCTGGAACGGGCGCTCGATGCCCTTGACCTGACCGACGTGTCGGGAAGCGCTGACTCGGCGCGCAAGCAATTGGCCGACACGCTGGCACGGCCAGCCCATGCAACAGCGCACCGCATCTCGGCGGTCGGGCATGCGCATATCGACAGCGCGTGGCTCTGGCCGATGCGCGAAACGATGCGCAAGTGCGCCCGCACCTTCGCCAACGTCACGGCACTCGCCGTCGACTATCCGGAGCTCATCTTCGCGTGCTCGTCGGCCCAGCAGTACGCGTGGGTGCAGCAGCAGCAGCCGGAGATTTTCGAACGAATCAAGGTCGCGATCGCCGCCGGCCAGTGGACACCGGTCGGCGGCATGTGGGTCGAGTCCGATGCCAACCTGCCAGGTGGTGAGGCGCTCGCCCGGCAACTGATCCACGGTCGCCGCTACTTCCGTGACGAGTTGGGTGTGGAGTGTCCGGAGGTGTGGCTGCCCGATTCGTTCGGCTACACCGGAGCGTTTCCGCAGCTCGCGCGGTTGGCCGGCGCCCGGTGGTTCCTCACCCAGAAGCTTTCCTGGAATCAGACGAACAAGCTTCCGCACCACACGTTCTGGTGGGAGGGCATCGACGGCACACGCGTCTTCACGCACTTCCCTCCCGCCGACACCTACAACGGCGAAGTGCGCGGGCAGGAGCTGGCGCACGCGACCCACAACTACGCCGACAAAGGCGGCGGCACGCGATCGATGCTCCCCATCGGGTACGGCGACGGCGGCGGCGGTCCGACCCGCGAGATGCTCGAGCGGGCCCGGCGCGTGGCCGATGTCGAGGGCTCGGCCCGCGTCACTGTGGAAAGCCCGCAGGCATTCTTCAGTGCCGCCGAAGCCGAGTACCCGGATGCGCCGGTTTGGTCGGGGGAGCTCTACCTGGAGTTCCACCGCGGCACGTACACGACGCAGGCGGAAACCAAGCGAGGCAACCGTCGCAGCGAGCACCTGCTGCGCGAAGTCGAACTGTGGGCGGCAACGGCTGCTGTTCGTCACGGTGCGGAGTATCCCTACGACGATCTGGACGCGGCGTGGAAGACGGTGCTGCTGCACCAGTTCCACGACATCCTCCCGGGTAGCTCCATCGGCTGGGTGCATCGGGAGGCCGCGGCGATGTACGCGTCACTGGCCACCCGACTCGAGGAGTCCATCGGTCGGTTCACCTCCACGCTCCCAGTGGCCGCCGGGGGCGACGC
>JBDSAK010000301.1:0-5735 GCA_039922195.1 Mycobacteriales bacterium | reverse complement strand
CGCAACAAGCTGCTCGAGCAGGAGAACGAGATCCTGCGCCGGGCCACTACATATTTCACCCGTGATGTGCTCCCAAATGATGTACCCGCTGGTCCTCGACCTGACCGCTGACAGGATCCCTGTCGCGGTGACCTGCCGGGTGCTCGGCTTCTCGAAGCAGGCGTTCTACCAGTGGAAAGCGAGCCAGGTCAGCCAGCGGGACTGGGACGACGCGCATCTGGTCAACGCGGCCCGCGACATTCATCACGACGACCCGGAGTTCGGCTACCGGTTCATCGCCGATGAGCTGCCAGCGCGGGGCATCACCGCCGGCCGGAACCGGGTCAACCGGTTATGCAGCGCGCACCGCCTCTGGTCGGTGCACGCCCGCAAGCGCGGGCCGGGCCGCAAGCCAGGACCGCCGGTGCACGATGACCTCGTAGAGCGGGTCTTCACCGCGGGGCGGGTCAACGAGCTGTGGCTGACCGACATCACCGAACACCCCACCGCTGAAGGGAAGCTCTACCTGTGTGCGGTCAAGGACGTGCACTCGAACCGGATCGTCGGCTACTAGATGGACGCCAGGATGACCGCGCAACTCGCGGTCAGCGCGCTGCGCAACGCGGTTGCTCTGCGCGAGCCGACCGGCACCGTGGTTCACTCGGACCAAGGCGTCCAAGGCGGATTCAACTGGTCGTCGCAACACCTCGAGCGTGGAGGTGCTGATGGGCAGGCCAGCTGGCTGGATGACGGCGTTGACGGGCAGGGCGGCAATGAAGTCGCCGGGGGCGCCGTCACGTCGACGCGAGGTGGAGCGTGCGTTCTGGCGTGAGATCGCGAAAGGTCTCACGAGCGAGCAGGCCGCGATGGCGGTCGGCGCGTCACAGGCTGTCGGCAGCCGGTGGTTCCGACACAGTGGCGGGATGCCGTCGATCGATCTTGCGCCGCTGTCCGGTCGGTACTTGGCGTTCCAGGAGCGCGAAGAGATCGCCATCTTGAGTTCGCAAGGCGCTGGCGTGCGAGATATCGCGCGTCGGCTGGGCCGTGACCCGTCGACGATCTCGCGTGAGCTCCGGCGCAACGCTGCGACCCGCGGCGGCCGTCTCCACTACCGCGCGTCCGTGGCGCAGTGGAAGGCGGAGCTACTCGCCCAGCGACCCAAAACGGCGAAGCTCGTCACGAATGAGTCGCTGCGGCAGTACGTGCAGGAACGGCTTTCCGGTCAAGTGTGCCGCCCGGACGGGACACCGGTTCCTGGGCCGATGACCGGCCAATGGAGGGGCCGCAACAAGCCGCACCGTGCGGATCGGCGGTGGGTGACAGCGTGGAGTCCGGAGCAGATCTCGCACCGGCTGCGGCTGGACTTCCCTGATGATGAGTCCATGCGGATCTCGCACGAGGCGATCTACCAGGCGCTTTACGTCGAAAGTCGCGGCGCGCTCAAACGCGAGATGGTCGCGTGCCTGCGGACCGGACGGGCCCTTCGTGTTCCCCGCGGCAGGGCGCGGCAGAAAGCGTGGGCGCGTGTCACGTCCGACGTGATGATCAGCGAGCGGCCGGCCGAGGTCGAGGACCGCGCCGTTCCCGGCCATTGGAAGGAGACCTGCTCATCGGGTTGGAACGCTCGGCGATCGGGACACTGGTTGAACGCACGACCCGGTTCACGATGCTGGTCCACTTGCCGCGCGAGGAGGGCTACGGTCTCGTGCCGCGCACGAAGAACGGACCGCCGCTCGCGGGCTACGGCGCCGTCACGATGAAGAACGCCCTCGTGTCCAGCATCACCTCCCTCCCGGAACAACTGCGCCGGTCGCTGACATGGGACCGCGGCAAGGAGATGTCGCAGCACGCCCAGTTCACCGTCGAGACCGGAGTCGCTGTCTACTTCGCCGACCCGCAAAGCCCGTGGCAGCGCGGCACCAACGAGAACACGAATGGCCTGCTGCGACAGTACTTTCCCAAAGGCACCGACCTCTCGCGCTGGTCAGCACCCGAGTTCGAGGCCGTCGCGCACGCCCTGAACACAAGATCCCGTAAATCGCTTGGTTGGAAGACCCCGGCAGAGGCACTCAACGAGCAGTTACTGTCGCAGCAACAAGCCGGTGTTGCGACCACCGGTTGAACCTGGTCAATTCCGCTCCCACGCCTACGTCCAGACACTGCGCCGGCATCAGCTGCGCGGCTCGATGGGCCGCGTCGGTGCGTGCGCAGACAACGCCGCGATGGAATCGTTCTTCAGCCTGCTGCAGAAGAACGTCCTCAACCGACAGCGTTGGAAGACCCGCGAGCAGCTACGCCTCGCGATCCTCACCTGGATCGAAAAGACCTACCACCGCAGGCGCCGGCAAGACCGCCTCGGACGACTCACCCCAGTCGAATTCGAGACACTCCTACACGCCGCTCACGCGGCATGATCACACCCACCCCGCGAGTCAACGAAAGCGGGGGCAGACCCGGCCGCTGTCAACGACGGCTGAAACTGAACCCCCTATCGAGACGCTTGGGTTCTAGTGAATCACCGCACCTCTGGTGGCCGTCGCGACTGGATCGCCATGCCTAGCGCGTTCGTGGCGAGGGCCGCGGTCTGGCTTGAGTCGATGGACCACCCGACGACTTTGCGGGAGCAGATGTCTAGAACGACGCAGCAGTAGACCTTCCCCTCTCGGGTCGGGTGTTCGGTGATGTCGGTCACCCAGAGCTGGTCGGTGCGGAGGCGGGAGAAGTCCCGCCTGACGAGGTCTCCAGCGGTAGTGAGCTTGGGCAGTATCAGCCTGCTCTTGCGCGGGCCGGGGAGCCCGTGCAGGCCCGCGCGACCCATCAGGAGCTCGATGGCGCCACGACCGACGACCAGGCCACGACCGAGTGTCAGTTCCGCGTAGACCCGACGAGCTCCGTAGGTGTGGAAGGAATCGGCGTGGACTTCCCGGATGACATCGGTGAGCCACGCGTGCCGGATCGCGCGTTCGGATGGAGCGCGGCTGCGCCAAGCGACGTAGCCCGTCGCGGAGACCTCCAGGAGCCGGCTGGCGCGCTCGATCGAGACGCCCTGGCCGGCAAGTTCACCGATCAGGGCGAAGCGATCTTTTTGGGGCACCACCGGCTTCCATCGGTCAGCCGCCCTTTTGAGGATGAGGACTTCGTCTTCAAGCTCGCGGATCCTGCGTCGGGCGGCCGCGAGTTCGGCCGCTTGGGGGCTCGACAGGTCAGGCCGGGCGCCGGAGTCGATCCCCTCCTGCTTGCGCCAGCTGTAGATCGTGGCCTCGCTGAGATCGAGTTCAAGAGCGACTTGCTGGATGCTCCGGCCGGCGTTCAGCAACGCCAGGACGCGCGCCTTGAACTCTGCTGGGTAACTCTTCGGCATGAAGATCCTTTCCAGGGATCAGAGCATGCAGATTCCAGCGAACAAACTCCACCGAACGCGGGGCACATCAAAACCGGGGGCAAACCCGTGCGACTGAGAGTCAGAACGGCGCCCGCCGCTCCGTGTTTGCGCCGCTGTGGTGATGACACCGGACCTAGGAACGAGCCTCTTCAGCTAACCCTCCTAGTCCTGCGCTGGGCGTCCGTCACACGGGCCGCGTCAACACGGTAACGGCCCGATTCTGGGCCACATCTGGGCCACATCTCGGCCAGAAGCAGGGGAAAACAGGGGTCTGGAGCGGGGAACAACGGTGCGTTGCAGTCCGCCCCGACATGATCGCTGATCATGTCCATGACCTGCGAAGACCGGCCAAAACGGCAGGTCAAGGGAGTGGAGCGGGTGACCGGGATCGAACCGGCATGGCCAGCTTGGCAGGCTTGTATTGGTGGTGCGCTTAGCCAACGCCCGGCACGTGCGTGCGCAAGTCAGCGGCGTTGCCGGCGACGTGGCTCATTCGGGTTCGTACGGTCTGGTCCATATCTGGACCATATCTGCGCTGACCTGTCCGCGAGTCGCAGCCGGGCCGACCTGCCGGGCGGTTCCGCAGGTGCACCCCGCGTGTGGGGCGGAAGTGGCCTGCTGTGTTTCCCGCTGTACCC
This sequence comes from Mycobacteriales bacterium, assembly GCA_039922195.1. Taxonomy (GTDB): domain Bacteria; phylum Actinomycetota; class Actinomycetes; order BP-191; family BP-191; genus JBDTYE01. Next base: position 1,736 of record JBDSAK010000301.1, on the reverse strand, counting down.
GTTCCCTTGCCCGGTCATGAAGTTCACGTGTCATCCGTCGCTCGACACTATGAAACCGCTCCGTCGCTGTCGCTCGCGCGTAGCCACATGAAAGGCGGCACGTCGCGGTGGATGCCGCTACCCGGCAAGTAGCGGGTCGCCATCCTCTGGATGAAGTGCAGCGCTCGAAGCGCTGTCGCCTCGTGACGGCTTTCCGCTGTCGACGCTGTCACCGGTTGCTGCTCGGTACCACGGTCAGTTTGGGTCCAACACGCGTTGCGTCAAGCCCCACACCCTAGGCTAAGACGTGCCCGCAACGCTTCCTTATGTGACGAGGGTGACGGTCGCCGGACACAGCGGGCCGTTCGCGTGGATAGCGTACAACCGGCGACAGCGCGCCGCCGTCTCCGCGGTTAGGCGACTACTTGGTCGCGCCCGGCACGTTTGGCGGCGTACAGCTTTTCGTCCGCGTTGCGGAGCAACGCGGGTTGGTCGCTGTCCGGGTGGGCGGTGGCGACACCGATGCTGACGGTTTGCCGAAGGTCGCCGGTGATGGGGTGCCAGTCATGGGAGCGGACGGCGACCCGGATTTGTTCGCAGCGCCGCGCGCATTCCGCTAGGTCGGTGGCAGGGAGGACGAGCAGGAATTCCTCGCCGCCGATCCGCGCGACGAACCTTGGCGCGGCCTCGTCGTCGAGCGCATCCGATGGCATCGACGAGGCGACTGCGGCGGCGAGCAGCGATGCGACCGCGACGAGCACCTGGTCACCTGTGTCGTGCGAGAGCGTGTCGTTGACGCGCTTGAAGTGGTCGAGATCGATGAGGCCAACCGAGAGCGGCGCCCCGGTCAGCGCGGCGTGCCGCAGCAGGAGCGGGAGCTGCTCGTCGACGTACCGCCGGTTGTGCAGTCCGGTGAGCGAGTCCCTGCGCGCCTGCTCGCGGAAGCGGTCAGCGTCCTGCCGGGCCTCGGCAAGTTCCAGCATCGCCTGCCGGGTGCGCGCCAGCGCCGCCCCTTGGACGGAGATGAGGTCTTCGGCAGCCGCGTGGAACTCGACGTACAGCCAGTACGCGCGCTCGAACTGGCCGCACGCCGCGTGCTGCGCGGCTTGTTCCTTCATCACCCGAACGCCGATCTCGGTCAGACCGCGCTCGGCGCAGACCCGCAGGCAGCGGTCGAGAGCGGCCTGCGCGGCGGCGAGGTCGCCGACGAGCCGTTGGGCTTCGGCGAGGGTGAGGAGCAGTTCGGGGAGCCCGTCGGCCTCCTTAAAAGCGCTGCTCTCGTAGTCGGTGAGCGCGTTGCCGATCGTCTCCACCGCGTCGTCGTACCGGCCGAGCTCGATCTGCGCGCGCGCAACGGTGTCCATGACGATCGCATTAGGGTGCAGCCCGCTTTCGGAGGCGACGGCGAGCATCCGCTCGATGACCGCCCAGGCGCGTTCGGGTTGGCCGGCATCGCACTCGGTGTAGGCGAGGTTGTTCAGCAGCTGCACGTGCCGGGAAGGGTCACCGACCGCGACGACGATCTCCTCCGCGCTCAGGTACCGCTGGCGCGCCGCGTCGAACGAGCCGAGCCAGCCGAGCGCGTCGCCGAGCTTGATCAGGTGCAGCGCGCGCACTGGGGGCGGTGTGCTGTCGTCGAGTAGCTCCAATGCGCGGACGGCGTGCTCGAGGCAGGCCGCCGGCTCGCTCAGATGGTGGTACGCGGACGACAGCAGCAGATGGCTGCGCGCCAGGACCGGCCGGTGGCCGACCTCGGC
>JBDSAK010000300.1:0-8322 GCA_039922195.1 Mycobacteriales bacterium | reverse complement strand
GCATCTGGTCCACCATCGGCGCCGGCATGGACATTCGCCGAGAGACGGTCACCGAGACTGCGCGGTCGCTCGGTCAAATGTTTGGCAACGCCGCTGTCGATCTACGACAACCAGCGGAGCACTTCGCACTCCACCTCACGCGCATACATTTGCGGACGTGCAGAACCGCTACGCGGGCGACCTGGGTGACTTCTTCAAAATCGCGCTGCTTCGGCTACTCGCGAAAGGTGACCCGACGCCGCTCGGGCTGGTGTGGTGCTTGGCGCCCGACGAATCGCACAACTTGGACGGCAAGCACATCACCTATCTCCAGCCGGAGCACGCGATTGGCCAGCGGCTCCGGGCACTGGACCCGCAACTGTACGACCTGTTGGCGACGATGCTTCGGGAGCGTAACCGGTCGGTGCGCAGCATCGAAGACGCCGGTGTGCTGCCCGATGGCACGGTCTCCTTCACCGAACCGCTCGCCTTGCCCGAATGGGGCGGCTGCACTGCCCGGGAGCGCCTGGCGCATCGAGAGAACTGGCTCCGCCGCGCACTGGCTGCGACCAAGGACTGCGGCGTCGTCTGCTTCGATCCGGACAACGGCATTCGCAGTCCCACACATGCGGTCAAGATGCACCGAACGAGCGCGGTGAAACACCTCTACACCTCGGAGTTGGTGCCGTTCGTCAGCCGCGGCCAGAGCTGCGTCGTCTACCACCACGCCGACCGATCCGCCGCCGTCGCAGCTCAGGCGCAGAGCCGGTTGCAGCTCCTCGAGGAGGAGGTCGGCGGTGAGGCCGTCTGCGCGGTCCACGCGAGGCGAGGGTCGGCCCGGCTGTTCCTGGTGCTCGCTGCGATGAGCCATGTCGATGACCTGACGCACCGGCTGCGCGAACTCGATGCGAGTCCCTGGCGAGGCGACCTCGACGTCATCTGGCGACAGCGTTAGCGCTCGCCCGTCAGACGGTCGCGACCTCGGGTGTCATGGCGACGGCTATCGGAGCTGGGGTGCGCAGCTCGTCGATGCGCACCAGGGTGACGCCGGCGACGATGAGTACGCCTCCGGCGAACTGGATTGCGGTCGGCAGCTCGCCGAGCAGTAGCCAGGCGAAGAGCACGCCGAAGATGACCTCGGTCAGGCCGACGAATGACGCAACCTTCGGGCCGAGCAGCCGCGCCGCGCCGATGCCCGACACGTACGCGATCGCCCCCGCGAGCAGCGACAGTCCGACAACCGGAACGATCCAGCTGGTCTGCCGACCGGCGAAGTCCACGTCTTTGAACGGCGCTCGCATCGGCAGCAGCCCGATGCCCCCGAGAGTCAACAGCATGATCGAGCCAACGGTCATGCCTCCCGCAGCGATGGCGACCGGCGGCAGGTCGGTGTCACCGTTGGACGAGAGCACGAAGAAGATCGCCAGGCCGACCGCAGCCCCCAGTGCCCACAGCACGCCGACCGGATCGAGCCGGGTGTCACCGAGTACGTCGAGCAGCAACAGCAGTCCGGCGAGCGCGAACACCGATCCCCAAATAGTGAGCCGGCGCGGCTTGTTGCCGTGGCGCAACCACAGCCAGAAGACGACGAGGACGGTGCCGAGATATTCGAGGAGCAGCGCGACGCCCACGGACAGCGTCTGCAGCGAGTTGAAGTAGAAGACCTGACAACCCGCCACGGCTACGACGCCGTACACGGCAAGGAATCGGCCGTTGCCACGGAGCGCGCTCCACTGGCCGCGCATGGCAAGGAGCGCAGGGACGAGCAGGATGAGCGCCGCGACGCTGATGCGTACGGCGACCGCGGAGACAGGAGACCAGCCAGAGTCGGTCAGCGACTTCGCGAGTGAGCCGGAGGTACCGAAGCTCGCGGCCGAGAGAATCGCCAGGCCGAGACCCGCGCCGGCCCTACGCTGCTCGAGCATCGACGTACTCCAGTTCTGGTGTCATTGGTCATACGGCTCTATGCTGATGACGGTAGCTGCGAGTGATGTCAGGAGTCAAATTGCTTTTTGCTTATGACACCGAGGTAGGCCTCAACGCTGCCGCGGCGCTGGTCAACACGCTGGACGGCGCCGATCTGCTGCCCGACATCGCGGCGCTCGACGAGTTCGTGCTGACGTGGGGCTGGACCGGCGAGTTCGCCCGGGACGCGAAGGAGCTGCGCGCCGTGCGCGAGCTGCGCCCGCGGCTGCGCGCCTTCTGGGAGACCGACGAGGACGGTGTCGTCGAGCTCACGAACGAGCTGCTGCGCGAAGCGAAGGCCCTCCCCCAGCTCGTCAAGCACGGTGAGTGGGACTGGCACCTGCACGCGCAGCCCTCTGATGCCCCCCTCGCGACCCGCATGGCAGTCGAGGCGGCGATGGCGATGGTCGACGTCGTCCGCATGCACGAGGTCAGCCGGCTGCGGATCTGCGACTTCCCGGAATGCGACAACGTGCTGGTCGACTTGTCCAAGAACCGCTCGAAGCGCTTCTGCGAATCCGGCTGCGGCAACAGGGCAGCGGTGGCGGCGTACCGCGCCCGCAAGGCAGCCAAGGGCTGATCGCTGCCCCGCCCGCTAACGTCGCGATAGGTGCAGACAGGGAGCGTCCGCAGGCATCGGCCTGCGGACGCTCGCGCTGCCCTTTACGGCAGCCTTCCACCAGCGGTCTCCAACAGCAGGAAAATCGGTGCGGCCAGCAGGACCACAGTCGAGTAGATGCGGCGGGTCATCGCTCTCACCTCCTTCCCTCGGTCGTGGTGCGGACGGGACGTGCGGCGGTCAGCGCGGCGATCACGCCGAGGACGACTGCCAGATCAGCGAGGTTGACGATCACCGGACCGACCGCGAGGAAGTCGCGGACCGACCCGAGCAGGGCCCGATCGAGAAGGTTGGACAGCGCGCCGCCAACGATCAGGCCGGCCGCCCAATCGGGCACCAGACCGCGGCGGACACCGATCGCCAGGACCACTCCGGCGGCCGCGAGTCCGGCGGCCATCAGCGCGACCTGGGCCGGCCACGGCGCGGTCGCGAGCCCGAGGCTGAACTCGCTGTTCCGCGCGGGGACGTTCATCCCGCCCAGCCCGCTGCCGACATGAGCTGTCACCAGCTTCGTGACCTGATCGATCAGCAACACCCCAGTGGCGACCGTCGCTGCCAGGGCGGCGGCATCCGGCAGCGGCGTGGCGGGGGAACGGCGCTCAGACATCGGTCGGGGACAGGTCGAGGTCGTCGTCGTCGTTCAACGCGAGCAGCACGCCCGCGCCGTACAGGAACGCGGGCGGGAACAGCGCCGAGACGATCCGGAAGAAGGCGCCATCGGTCGCGTCGCTCCAGGCGCTCAGCTGCTGGCGGGTAACAGTGGTCGTGGTGTTCATCGTCGTGTCCCGTCTCGGAGTGACGTCGCCGCCAGCTGGCGGCTGTCGCACTTTCTTGGCGACGACGTCACGTTCCCGCGAGGCCCTGAAGGACCGCTGAACACTCGCTGAACCCATCGACGAAGGGCACGCGCAGCCGGTGCACAGCCAGCGGTGAGTAGCCAACGGCGGCCGTGAACGCGAACAATCCCGGGTGCGCGTCGTCCGCGGGTTGTGCGACCGAACCATTCCGCGCGCCGCGCGCGTCATTGTCAGGGGCGGAGTCAACATGGTCCTGGCGCAACAAGCGCGCTCCCGAGAGAGGACGCTCATGCACAAGAGTCCGATCGCGCTGGGCGACTTGTCCAAGAACCGCTCGAAGCGCTTCTGCGAATCCGGCTGCGGCAACAGGGCCGCAGTCGCGGCGTACCTCGCCCGCAAGGCAGCCAAGTCATGACCGAGCGACCGGAGACGTTCAGCGAACTCACCGAGCTGATGGAGTCGCTGCTCGCGCCGATGGAGACGGCAGCCGATCCACGTCGGTTCTTCCTGGCGACCTACCTGCGCACGACGTACGCCGTCCGCGACCGGGTGCAACGTGGTGAGTTCGACGACAACGAATGGGTCGAGCGCTGGGACGTCGCATTCGCCGATCTCTACGTCCGAGCCCTCACCGACTGGACCGACAGCGGTACGACGTCGCAACCGTGGACGGTCGCATTCTCCTCGGGTGCGGGAGATCGGCTGCCGCCGCTGCGACATGTCCTGCTCGGCATGAATGCGCACGTCAACTACGACCTGCCGCAGTCGCTGCTCGCGGTCATCACCGACGACGAATTCGACGACCCGGCGCTGGTCGCCCGTCGCAACGCCGACCACACGCGCATCGACGCAATCCTGGCGAGCCGGGTCGCCGCCGAGGATCACCAACTGCGGCGGGTCGAGGAACCCGGCGATCGGACCTTCCTCGACCGCCTGATGACGCCGTTCAACCGACAGGGCTCGAAGCTCTTCCTCACCGAGGCGCGGACCAAGGTCTGGCGCAACGCCATTCTGCTCAGCGCGGCGCGACGGGCCGGCCCCGCGGAGTACGCCGCCCGCCTCACCGAGCTGGAGCGGCTTTCCGCAGAACGCGTTGCCGACCTCAAGGCGCCCGGTCAGGTCATCGTTCGGCTGGCACTCAAGGGTTTCGGCGTCTCGCTGAGCTGACCCGCGGCGAGCTCAGAGCAGTTCGGACCCGACAGCGACCTTGACCGGTGCACGCCACGACGCGCGCGTCGCAAGCGCGAGGGTCGCTGTGACGAGTGCCAGCGCGGCGACGATGACCCACTCCCACTCGCCGGTGCCGCCGTCCGGCTCGAAGCCGAAGATGGCCTCGATCCACTCAGCTGAAAGGGCCGTGACAACGGTCATAGCGCCGGTCATGACCGTCAGCGAGAGCAACAGCAGCGAGCGGCGGGAGCGGTTGGCGAGCGGCACGGTTACTACCCTCCGTGGGTGACAAGCGTTCCGCAGAGTCTTGCGGTAGGTGATCGACTCGCGCAAGGGTGCGGTGTCGGATTGCACCGCTCGTCGACGGGGTGAGTCATGCCAGCAGCGCCGGTCATCAAAGTCGTCGTCACGCACCGCTCCGCCGCGCGCGCGAAGTACGGCGCGAGCGGCTGGTCGCGGATCAGGAAGGAGGTGACAGCGCTCGCGAAGGCCGACAACGCGCGTGGCATCACAACGCGGTTCTTCGCACTCGATTCCGCTGCCGACAGCCAAAAGGTCGGCGCCACCAAGGTCACCGCCGCGGCCGACGCTGTCGCCGTCAAGGCGAGCATCGATCGCATCTACGCGAAGTGGGCTCCGGCGTACCTCATGCTGCTCGGCGGGCCGGAGCTGGTCCCGCAGCACAGCCTGCCGAATCCCCTCTGGACCGGCGACCCGGAGGACGACCCGGATCAGTTCATCCGCACCGACCTGCCCTACGCCTGCGACGCGGCCTCTTTCCCGAGCGTGACGGCGTTCACCGGCCCGACCCGAGCGGTCGGCCGACTCCCCGACCTCGTGGGCGAGACCGACGCCGACGTGCTTGTCGACCTGCTCCGGCACGCGCGCGAGGCCGCGGCATTCACCTCATCGGCATCGACTCCGGTTTTCGCACTCAGCACGAAGACCTGGAAGGTCTCGACGCAGCTGACCGTCGGCAAGCTGGCCGGCGTGTCCGGCGCGGTGCTGACCAGCCCGACGCGCGGACCAGTGTGGACCGCGGCCGACCTCGCGCCGTCGCTGCACCTGGTCAACTGTCATGGCGGGGAGTTCGATCCCAAGTGGTACGGCGAGGCGACGCCGGGCCAGGTCAACCTGCCGACATCGATGGACGCCGCGTCCCTCCCGGGCCTGATAGCGAAGGGCTCCGTTGTCGCGGCCGAATGTTGCTACGGCGTCGCGCACTGGCCACCGGCCGCCGCCGGTGGGCAGGCGAGCGTCGCCTCGACGTACCTGCGGGAAGGTGCGAGTGGCGTCTTCGGAGCGTCGAACGTCGCCTATGGTCCGGCAACAGCCAACGAGTACGCCGACCTGATGTGCCAGTACTTCCTCAACGAGGTGCTCGGCGGTGCCTCGCTGGGGCGGGCAGCGCTCGCGGCGCGACAGCGCTTCGTGCAGACCGAGTCGTTCCTCGACCCGACCGACCTCAAGACGCTCGGCCAGTTCGACCTGCTCGGCGACCCGTCGATCCACCCCATCGCGCATGCCGGCCAGCCGGTCGCGCCTCCGACACCTCCGGGCCCGCCACCTGATGGCAGGGTCCCGCACGCGCCCGTTCGGCACTCGATACGCCGGAGCGTGCAGGCGGTGCCCGCCGGTGTCGTCTCGCGCCGCTCGATGATGACCGCGATCGGCAAGGCACTCGAGTCGACGGCCGTTGTCAGCAACGACGCACCGAACGCGCGGGCTGCGCTGTCACGCGAGCGACTAGCCGAACTCCTCGGCTACGCACTCCCCGAAGGAACGCGCGTGCGCACCTACGCGTCAACGGCGCCTCTCGGCAGTGAGCGCGGCACGCGCCGGATCAGCAGGTCGGTTGCGCGGCGTCGACTGGCGCGCGAAGCGACGCCTACCGGTGTCGTGGCGCACGTCGCGTTCGTCCCGGCCACCGAAGGGCGCGGCCGCGCGCTCGTCGTCGTCCGCGCCGAACCCGGCGCCGAGCAGGAGGTCAGGGTGGTGGTGGTTCGATGAGCACGCAGGAAACGGTTCGCGGAACAGTGTCGGTACGCCGAGTGGCGACCGGTTCGAAGAGTGAACAGGTGACCGTGGTGCTGACCGCGAAGGATCGCAGCTGGCTGTTGCGCCGCTCCGGCGGTCCGTCGTTCGGCAGAGACGAGGAACTCGCCGCATTGGACGGAAAGGCCGTCACCGCAACGGGTTTCGCCGGATCGGGCGTCTTCCTCGCGACGGACGTAGCGGAGCGCTAGGCGCTATTGCAGATGGATCGATCGCGCCGCGACGTGCGGCGACGCTGTCACGAGCTGATCTGCCGTCGTCGCGTTGACGCCCGGCGAGAGCAGCAGGTCCGCTGCGGTGATCTGGTTGCTCGCGCTCATCACGACAGCCATCAGCAGCAGCGTCGTACCGCTCGTCTCGGCACTGAGGTCCAATTCGAACGAGACGGCGCGAGGCATCCGCGTCTCGACATCGGAGTCCGGCTTCTTCCACAGGATCCCGCCGGCCTGCCGCCAGCCGTCCGGCAGAGTTCCTGGCGGACTGCCTGCCCCGGAGGCGGTGATCAACGCCGGCCAGAGCGCGCCGAGTGGCACGACCCCGTTCGCCGGCAGGTCCTTGCGCATCAACAGCACGCGTACCCCGGCCTTGGGTTCGGGCTCACTCCAGCGGTGGTGCACGAGCACATGCACGACCGGATGCCGTTCGTTGAACGACACGCTCGCGACGGTGCCCGGGTTGCCCGCGGTGCGCAGCGCCCACAGCTCGACCTCCGTCGGCGCGTTGGTGCGCGTCGTACCGGTGGTGTCGATGACGATGTCCGGGCTGGCGTCCCAGCGCGGCGGATGCGGCTCGCCATCGACCGTCGGGCCGCTGATCGGCGTCGGCACCCGGCGACGGCTGTCGGTGTTGTAGAGCCGAAGGTACGTCCGCGGCGCGGACACGACGTTCGCGAGATCGAGCTCCCACACGCCGCGCGACTGCAGCGCCGCGCGCAGTAGCCGCACGGGTACGCCGGGACGGCCAGGCTCGTTGGGCGGCGTGAAGCGGTGGATCGACAGGTCCTGCACGGCGGCTTCCGGCAGCCCGTTCATCAGCTGCTCCCAGGCCCAGCTGTACGTCGGCTGACCCGAGACGTCGACACCGATGGTGAGCGTGCCGCGGACGACGCCGACGCTCGTCGCGACGTACACCTTGTTGCGGTCTGCCGGGTCGACCACGACGCCGAGCGCGGGAGCCGTCACGCGGCTCGTGCGCGGGGGTGCCGATCCGGGAATGTTGGGCCACGTGCCACGCGCCGCGTTGTCGGTTCGCAGGCCGGTCGGCCACCACGTGTCGACGCCGTCGAAGAACCACAGCGTGTCCTGCTGAGTCGGCGTACCCGCCGCGAAGTTCGGATCGCCGACGGTGCTGACGTAGCACGAGCCGAGAGTGCCGCGGTCCGGATCGTGCACTGCGACATCGCTCACCTGCTTCGCGGCGTGCAAGAACTTCACCGGGTCGCCGCGGTTGAACTCGGTCGTCTCGGTGCCCGCGGCCGGCCCGTGGAAGGTCTGCGCCGATTCCTTCGTCCAGGTGAACGCACCGGTGCCGGATGCGGGGCGCGTTCCGGCGAGCCAGACCAGGCCGCTCTCGTACAGCACGAGGATGCGCAGCCGCGTGCTGCCGCCGGCGTCGATCGGCACCGCGAACTTCACGGCAAGAATCCCGGTGCCGAGCGCACCGGCCCCGACGTGCGTCGAGCCGCAGCAGTCGGTGGACCCGGTCGTGTCGCTGAACGCAGCGGTCGGCGCAAGAGGG
>JBDSAK010000299.1:0-4107 GCA_039922195.1 Mycobacteriales bacterium | reverse complement strand
GCAGCCAGGGGACGATGACCGCGTTGGTCCCGCGCACCTTGACGACGAAGTCGAGCAACGAGCGCTGCACGATCTCGTACGGCATGTTGTTCGGGTCGGCGACCTTGTACTCGCCTTTCGCCCAGTGCGACGGATAGACCATCGGCGCGACGTAGTCGACGTGCGGTGCCATCAGGGCAACATCCTGGGCGATCTCGGTCGGCCGCGTCGCCGAGATGCCGAAGACCGAGACACCGAGGTACGTCGTGACGCCGGCTTCCTGGAATCCAGCCTTCGTCGCGGCGACCGTGTTGGCGACGGACTGTTCCGGCGTGCCGACGAGGCCAGGTATCCGCATCGATGCGAGCTTGCCGTCTGGCCGGCGGATGTAGTCGTAGAGCACGTCGTCGAAGCCGAGTTTCGCGGCTTCGACGGCAAGCGCGACGTTGTAGGCCTGCACCGTGCGGTTGGCGAAGTTGGGGAACGCGAAATCGCCGTAGCTTCCGGTGAACGGAGTGCCGTCGGCCTTTTGCAGCACCAGATCATGCCGGCCCGACGTCCAGGCCCACTTCGTCAGGGTCGGGTCGCGGAACGCGACCAGCCGGCCGATCACCCGGCCACCGGCACCGTGAATCTCCGCGATCATTTTCTTGGTGTCGTAGTGCGGCTCGATGGCGCCGATCGTCTTGGCGAGAGGCACCTTCGAGGCGTAGCCGATCAGGCCGTCCTCATCCTTGATGTCGACTTCGATTGCGTTGATGCGGCCGGCGCGCAGCAGTGCCATCGCCGCGTCGTGCTTCGGTTGGTAACCCCACGCGCGAGCGGTGAGGTGGACCGCCCGGGTGAGTGGGAACGCAGACTGCACGGCGACATTCTGGGTCCGCGTGTTACCGGCGCTGTCCGATGCGACCAGTTGCACGGTGGGCGGTGCGGCCGCGAACTTGGTCTCCCATTTCCCCGCCTCCACAGGCACCGGATCGCCGTTTGCTGTGAGGGTCGATTTGTCCTCGGTCGTGCCCTTGAGGGTGAGCGGCTTTCCTCGGGTGCCCGCAGCCATGGCGGCCACCGCGAGGACAGGGGGCTTGGTGTCGATCGTGAATGTCCGTTCGATCGCCGTCTCACCCGAGCCGTCGCTGACGACAACCCGGAGTGTGTGCTTGCCGTCGGCGAGCCGCTGCGGCCGGTATCTAGCCCGATCAGCCGAGCCGGCGAACGTCACCGGCAGGCCGTCGACCGTCGCTTCCCAGGAGGCGCCAGCAGTGCCGTCGACCTCGAACGCCAGCGTCTTTACGGCTTTGGCGCCGATGAGGGCGCCGTCCGCGGGACCGGTCAATCGGACTGCCGAGGTATTGGCAGGTGGCGGGCTGGCCGGCGGTGTACTGGTGGCGGGTGCAGGAGATGAGGTTGCGGTGACGGATGGACTCGCTGTTGCCGAGGCCGGCGCCGTCGCAGGGGGAGCGGCAGGAACAGTCGATGCGGCCGTGGCCGCAGCAGTCGGGTCCGGAAGCCTTGGCTCGGGCGCTGGTTTCGTCGGATTGATCGCCGCTGCCGCAGGCACGGAGCGCTCCGGGGGCGCCGAGAGTGTCAGGGCCACAGCGAAGGCTGCGAGCAGGCACGGGATGAGCATCAGCTGGCGGCGGGACGGGCGTGGTCGGCGGGACGGCGGGTGCAGCGCGGTCGGCAAAGGATGTCCTCGGGCAGCAGGCGGGCGGTGTGTGAGTGCGACGGTAGTGTGCGTTGTCCGGATAACAGCGCTGGTGCGAGGTGTACGGCGTGTTCCGCACTTCCCACCGAAGGCAGTCAATGATCGGTCAGACGTCGCGAAGGATTTGTTCCTTGCGCAGCGCCATCACCGTTTTCGTATCGGTCGCGCTGATCGTCGGGTGTAGCGATGACAAGCCTAGTGATTCGCAGGGGTCAGCATCGTCGTCGCAGCCGATGCCAGCATCGGAATCCCGTGCGGCATCAACGCCTTTTGCGGTGCTGCCGACTGCAAGCGCTACGACGTCGCCGGCCACACCGCCGTCCGCTCCGGCCACTTCCTCCTCGAGTCGCCCGGCACCCCCGAGCAGCCCGGCGCCCGCCGAATCTCCGTCGTCGAGTGAATCGCCAGAGCCGGTTCGCCCCGGTGTCGATGCGGCGAGCGTCCACGCCAACGAGCTCGGCCTCGTCCCCGTGCTGATGTACCACGAGATCTTCGGCGACCCGGGTGGCAACCGCTACAACCAGACACCCGCGCAGTTCACCGCTGAGTTGCAGACGTTGTACGACGGCGGCTACGTGCCGGTGACCGCGGCTGACCTGGTGGCCGGGCGCCTCGACGTACCGGCCGGCAAGCACCCCGTGGTGCTCACCTTCGACGATGCAACGGTCAGCCAGTTCGGCCTGACCCGCGACGGCAAGGTGAAGCCCGGCACGGCCGTTGCGATTCTGCTCGACTTTGCCGCCGCCCACCCCGGGTTCACTCCGGTGGCGACGATGTACGTCAACTTCGAGCCGCCGCCGTTCGCCGGCACCGACGTGGCCAAGGGCCTGCAGTGGCTGGTCGCGCACGGGTTCGAGATCGGCAATCACTCCGTGTCGCATGCCAATCTGCGCAAGGCCGGCGCAGCGGGTGCGCAGCAGGAGATCGCGCAGAGCCAGCTCGCCATCGCGGCCGCGGTGCCGGGCTATCGGGCGACGACGATTGCCTTGCCGTTCGGAGTGCACCCGCGGCCGGACAGCTTGGCCTGGCGAGGGAGTGCCGCCGGAATCTCGTATCGATTCGACGGAGTCATGGAGGTCGGGTCGCAGCCGGCGCGGTCGCCGTACGCCGCGTCGTTCGTCGGCACGAAGGTCCCGCGGATTCGCTCGCAGTCAACAGCCGGCGCCGACGCCCCCTACGAGAGCAAGCACTGGCTCGAGTGGCTCCGCACGCATCCAGACCAGCTCTACGTCTCCGACGGCGATCCGGCACGGGTGTCCTACCCGCGCGGCTCGAAGCAAGCAGTAGCGAGGAAGTTCACGGCGAGGGCGAATGCCTACTGAGAAACACATTGCCCTCCGCATCGGTCTGACCGGCGGCATCGCATCCGGCAAGAGCGAGGTCGCGCGGCGACTCGCCGAGCACGGCGCAATCGTCATCGACGCCGACCAGCTGGCCCGCGCCGTGGTCGCTGCCGGTACGTCGGGGCATGCTGCGGTAGTGGCCAGATTCGGTCCCGAAGTCGTCGGCACGGACGGCGAACTCGACCGGCAGCTGCTCGGCCGGATCATCTTTTCCGATGCTGACGCCCGCGCCGCGCTCAATGACATCGTCCATCCCCTCGTGCGCGAGCGCGCGGCGGACGCCGAAAGTCAGGCGCCACCGGGCGCGATCGTCGTACACGACATTCCGCTGCTGGTGGAGACCGGCCAGCTCGGCGACTTCGATCTGGTGATCGTGGTGGCGGCCTCGCCCGACGCGCAGCTCGCCCGGCTCGTCGAGCACCGTGGGATGGACCCGGCCGAGGCGGCCGCGCGGATGGCAGCCCAAGCCTCCCTCGCGGAAAAGATCGCCGCCGCTGATGTCGTGATCGACAACGACGGGACACTCGAGGAGCTCGGTGCTGCAGTGCGCGAGTGCTGGGAGCATCTGCAAGCGGCCGCGCTAGCCCGGATGGCGTAACGCGGAGGCGACAGTCGAGTGTCCTGGCTTCGGTTTTGCGGGGTGGACGCCGACATAGACCGCAGGCACTGGGCTAGCGTGCAGAACCACGCCGGATACCCGCTTCGGGTCAGCGGCAAACCTGATGCCATCGCAATTGTGCACTGCCTCCGAGAGGGCTCTGTAGTTCGCATGCGGCACCGCACCGGATCGCAGCGCCAACGCCCGCACATCGCGGCGCGACTGCCGCTGTATGCGCTGATTCTCGGGCTGCAACTGTCGGTCGGCGCCAGCCTGATGGGCGGCGCGGGCGCGGCCGTATCCCCCGTCCCCGCAGGCCCCACAACGGCCGACGTGCGCGAGCGGCCCGTTCCGGCGCCCGGGGCGGCCGCGGCTCCGACGACGAAGGCGACGCCGCATGAGACGCCGTCAGCGGTGGTTGCCGTGCCGGCCGGCACGCCGAGCGCGCCCACCGCCGCGCGTTTCCGGATCCCCGGGCCGGC
>JBDSAK010000298.1:0-2748 GCA_039922195.1 Mycobacteriales bacterium | reverse complement strand
CGTCTACGCCGTCACGATCTTCGCCTGCTCGGTCGACGATCCGACCGACGGCGTCGGCCTCGGCGATGCCTCGTACTGTGCGGATTCGAGCGGCACGACCGGCCCTGGATCGCCGGCGCCTGGACTCGCTCCCGCACAGAACGTGCTTGGCGTCAACGTCGGCGCGATCTATCTTGCGGCCGGGGGCAGTTTGCTAACCACCGTCTGCAACGCCGTACAGGGCAGCCTTCTCACTACGGTCACGTCGGTCCTGAGCAACGCCATCCCGCTCACCGCCTGTCCGGTCGGCGCTGGTGGTGGCAGCGTGCCGATCGATGGCCAGCCCGACGACCTCCGCCGCGTGCGGATGGACGTTGCGTGGACCCGCGGCGGCGCCGGCAGTGTCAGCCAGACCACCCTGCTCACCAACCCGCGCCAGACGTGATGCCGATGCTCTCTCATATTCGCAGCGGTGAGGACGGGTTCACGCTCGTCGAGCTGCTCGTCGCCATGGCCCTCTCGACGATCGTGCTGCTCGCGACGCTGCAGAGCCTCGACGTCTTCTCGTCCAACGCCGCACAGCAGACCCGCGTCACGGACGCCAACGAGCAGGTGCGCTCCTCGATGGACCGCACCGTCGCCGACCTGCGCGGGGCGTCGGTCGTCCTGCAGGCGACGGCGAACGACCTCGTCTACTCCGTCTCGCAGAGCTCGACGACGACGAGCGTCAGGCGCCTGTGCGTGTTCTCCGGAGATCTCTACGGCAGCGCATCGACCGTCGCGTCATCGCCGCCTCCGACGGCGCCCGCCACAGCCTGCGGCACCGCGATGACGCGACTCGCCTCGCTGCGGGCAGGTTCCAGCACCGCGTTCACCTACGACGGAGCATCGTCGGTCTCGACCGCGCTCGCAAAGAACGTGAAGAACATCGGGCTGAAGCTCAGCCTGGACACGAGCGGCGGCGGACGTATCGGCGCCAGCACGCTTGAGGCCAGCGCCGCCCGGCGCGCCGCCGTGCCGCTGCCGATCACCGATGCCGATGTCAACACGGGCTGCGACCCCGTCACTCTCAAGCCGCTGCTGTCCCTCGACGCGGGTATTCCCAACGTCGCCGGGCTGACCGTCACGTACACCGCCACCGGCGGCGTGACGACGGCGCCCGTGATCGGCACCACCGTCGTTCCGATCACCCTGCCTGCCGGCGTCACCACGGTCGTCGCCACGATCACCGACGCCCTCGGATTGACCACCACCGTCCAGAAGGATGTGACATGCGCCTGACTCGCCGCGTGAGAAATGACGAGCGCGGCTCGGCGCTGATCACGGCGCTGGCCGTGACCACGATCCTCCTGGCGCTCGGGCTTGCGCTCTTGGCAATCGTCGACACGCAGACAACTGCCTCGGCGACCGAGCGTACGCGCGACCGCGGCTTCAATCTCGCCGAGAGCGTGCTCAACAGCGAGGCGTTCGTCCTCGGGCGCAACTGGCCGGCGAGCGCTCCCGTGCCGGCCCCCGCAGATCCGAGGTGCTCAGCCATCGGGAACGGATTCCAAGACACCCTCGGGTCGACCGTGAACATGGGACCCGCGACCGCGCGGCTGCGCAAGACCATCAACGCCAGCTACACCGACGCCGCCTACTCCGGCGCCACCTGGCAGGTCAACCTATGTGACGACACGCTCGGCTCAGCCGTCTGGAACGCCGGCGTGCTGAACAACGTCACCTATGACGCCAACGCCAACAAGCAGATGTGGGTCGTCGCCCAGTCCGCCCTCGGCGGCAAGAAGCGAAGCCTCGTGGGCCT
Organism: Mycobacteriales bacterium; assembly: GCA_039922195.1. Lineage (GTDB taxonomy): Bacteria > Actinomycetota > Actinomycetes > BP-191 > BP-191 > JBDTYE01. Next base: position 965 of record JBDSAK010000298.1, on the reverse strand, counting down.
CGTCACGGTGCGCGAGAACCAAGTGATCCCGTCGAAGTACGGCCTCGTCGCGGGCGGCCTGACCGACGACATCGGCGGCACGATCAACACGCTCGCCACGGGCACGATCAACGGCGTCCTCGGCAACCTGCTCGGCACGTCGCCTGCCGTCGCGGCCGACCCCACGGCGCCATCTCCCGCCTCAGGCGTCACCGGAGTGCGCTGCGGCGCCACCGACGTGGTGCTCCTGCCCCTCTCCACCTGCCTCGCCGGGACCATCGGCGGACTCTCGACCCTCCCGGTGGTAACCAACGTGCTGACGGGTGGCCAACTCGTGAAGTACCCGACGGTCACCACAGGGACGCAGGCGAACATCGACCAGCTGAAGACCCAGGCCATCAGCTCCAGCTCCTACTACCCGTCGGTGGCGGGTGCGACGACGCCGGCCGCCGCGCCTCTCTGCGCGATCACGACCCCGTCGCCTCCGACGAGCATCGTCTACATCGGGTCGGTGGGGACCACCGGCGTGCCAGGCACGGTGAACGGGCCGGGCGACCAGTGGTGCTACATCAATGCCTCGACCGCCGTTCAGTACAAGGCGCTCGTCGTCGGTAGCGGTCGCGTCATCATCCGCGGCAACGGAACCGTGACGAACATCTCCACTCCCGCCAACGCCAGCACCGACCTCACCAAGATCGTCCTCAACGGCGTCGTCTACGCGCTCAATCAGCAGCGGCTGCCGGTCGCAGACGGCGGCCAAGGGCTGGGCGACAGCGCGTCTCCGGGACGTGAGGTCGTGCGCATCGAGAACGGCGCCCACGTCAAGGGCGGGGTGTACGCCGACGGCAGGGGCGCGAAGGTCGGCATCTACCCGCCGCTGTCGATCAGCAAGACCGCTCTCTGTAACACGTTGCCGTTGCTCCAGCGTGCCTCGTGCCTGCTTCTGGGAACCGTCGGCGATCTGGTCACCGTGCTCGGTCTCGGCC
>JBDSAK010000297.1:0-4726 GCA_039922195.1 Mycobacteriales bacterium | reverse complement strand
TAGCGCTTCAGGCTGCTGAGCGAGCCGTGGCCGGTGCCGAAATCGTCCAGCGTGAGCGTCAGGCCGCGCGCCTTGAAGCCGGCCAGCAGCGCGTCGCAGCCGGCGCCGGCGTCGGTCAGCGCGGTCTCGGTGATTTCCAGCGTGAGCTTGTCCGGCCGGACCGCGTGCCGCTCGAGAGCCGCCGCGACGATGTCGCACATGCCTGGGTCGGAGAGTTGCCGGGCGGAGAGGTTGACGGCCATCGTCAGCGATTCCAGCTTGGGGTCGGATGCCCATTCGGCGAGCTGCCGCAAAGCCTCGTCGAGCACCCACTCACCCACCAGGACGAGCAGACCCCGCTGTTCCGCGACAGCGATGAAGTCGGCCGGCTGCAGCTCGCCGCGCGTCGGATGGTCCCAGCGGATGAGCGCCTCGACACTTATGAGGTCGGTACTGAGCAGGGCGAACAGCGGCTGGTAGACAAGGCGAAACTCGCGACGTTCGATGGCCTGGCGTAGGTCGACCTCGAGGTCATGGCGCGCGGTAGCGCGCTCGCGTAGCGCCTCGTCGAACACGTGGAAGCGGCCACGCCCCCGCTCCTTTGCCGTGTACATCGCTTCATCCGCGGTACGGATCATCAGCGACACATCGGCGTACGGATCGTCATTGACGACGATCCCGATGCTGGCGCTCACAGTGAGCTCGTCGCCCCCCTCGTAGAACGGAGCGGCGAGCGTGCGCACCAGGCGTTCGCCGATGATGCGCACGTCCTCCCCTTCGGCGAGGCGATCGCAGAGCAGCGCGAACTCGTCACCGCCGAGCCGCGCCACAGTGTCGGCGCGGCGCGATGCCTTGGTCAGCCGGGCAGCGACCTCGACGAGCAACCGGTCGCCCGCCGCGTGCCCGTACGTGTCGTTGACCTGCTTGAAATGGTCGAGGTCGATGAACAGGACCGCGATGCTTCCGGGCCGGCGTTCCAGCTGGGTCACGGCCTGGGCGAGTCGGTCGAGGAACAGCACGCGGTTGGCAAGCCCGGTAAGCGGATCGTGGACGGCGCGGTGCGCGAGGTCGTGCTCTGCCCGTTTGAGCACGGTGATGTCGCGGCTCGACGCGAGTACGCCGGTGAGCAGGCCGTCCGGTCCGCGCAACGGCACCATGCGAGCCTGGTACCAGCGCTCCTCGCCGTCGTGCGTCTCGGCGAACTCGACCTCACTCGTCGCGACGCGGGCGACCGCCTGCTTCAGTGCCCCGCACCACAACTCGACAACGCGAGGATCGCGGCCGAGCTCGTCGTCCTGTTTCCCGATAACCCGCGCGGCCTTCTCCCCCAGCCGTTCAGCCGCGGTCGCGTTGAGGTAGCGGTAGCGCAGCGCCGTGTCATAGCGAATCACCGCGTCCGGAGAGCTTTCGAGGATGACGGCCATCTCGCGGCTCAGCTGGTCGATGCGCTCGGCGTTCGCGGCAACGTCGAGCGCCACAGTCAATAGCGCCGCCCACTGGTTGATCGTCTGCCCGCCGGTCAGGTCCTTCATCTCGATCGGCGCGACGATCGCGAGCCAGCCCCAGTCGCTCTCATCTGTTCGCACCGGCAGAGCGAAGGCGATGGCGTTGCCGACGTCGCGGGAGGATTGCAGCAGCGCTCGGGGCGGGAACTGCTCGAGCGGCACGACGTCGCCGACGCTGCCGGTGGCCGTATCCGGGCCGTAGCTACCGGTCAGATAAAGCGCTTCGTGGTCCGACGTCCACAGTCCGAGCGATCCGGCCGACGCATCGGTGCGAGCCAGCCAGTGCAGCTTTCGCGCGTCGCCGGCATCGATCCCGAGCAGCGCCATGCTCACGGTGTATTGCGTGAGCAGCGATTCTCTGGAGTCGCGCGCGTCCTCGAAGCTCGCTCTCATTTGGGCGTGCGCGAGGGCACTCAGCGCGTCCTCGACGGTTGCCAGTGCCGCAGCGGTCTGCGCACCGGCTGCTGCTGCACGGGCGGCGTACTCGCGCACCCCGGCGATGACATCCTCGACCGTGTCCGAGTCAGGCTGCGCCGAGAAGAGCGCGGCGATGGTGGCTTCTGTTTCGGCGGGCTTCGCCTGGTCGAGAACGCTCGCGATGACGAGGGCAGAACGAGTCCCCGCGTGGCTGTCAGCATGCGTCGCGCGGCCATCGACGGTGGATGTGGGCTCACAGCCGCAGGATTCCCGGCGTACCAATGAGGTGGGAACGCGATACACGGTCGGCTCGACCACATTTCCGGCGAGGCTGCTGATCACGAGCTCGCCCGCCGTACGACCGACAAGGGTGAAGTCCTGCCGCATCGTGGTGAGGCGCGGCTGGGTGAACTTGGCGGCATGCGCGTCGTCGAACCCGATGATGGCCTGCCGGCTCGGCAGCGACACCCCGTTGCGGCACAGCGCGTCAATGACCCCGACTGCGGTCAGGTCGGTCGCGACGAACGCAGCCGTCGACGGCAGGCCCGCCGCGACCATCGCTTCCGCTGCGCGCTCCCCGCCGCGACGCTCGTTCTCGTCCGACTCATACAGCAGCGCCGGATCCGCGTCGAGGCCGTGCGCAGCGAGCGCAGCCAGGTAGGCCTGGTAGCGCTCCTGCATGTCGGTCTGCGCCAAGTGGCCGACGAAGGCGATCCGGGAGTGGCCGTGCGCGACGAGGTGATCGATCGCTTCCCGGACGCCGCTGTAGTTGTCCGGTACGACGACGGGGCAGCCGAGTCCGGGGGTCTGGTTGCTGATCAGGATCACCGGCTTGCCGGCGGCGGCGCTCTCCCGCAGGAAGCCGGCGCGGACCGCGTTGATGACGACGATGTAGCCGTCGACGTGATCGCCTCCGGGCAGCCTGCTCAGGTACGGAGCTGTCGCAGCGTCAGTCTGTTCGACACCCGCGTCGAATGTCTGAACAGCCAGCACAGAGCCACCGGCCGCGCGCGCCGCGCTCGTGATGCCGGACAGGATGCCACCGAAGTAGAACCCGTCGACCAGCGGGCTCAGCACCCCGATCGTGGGTCCGGACGGCATCACACTCCAAGCTCGGGCCGCGCAGGCCGCCCTGACTCCCCACGGTAGCCGAGCGACTGCGGAGCGGCCCTGCGAATCAGCAGTTCGTGCTGGCCCCGACCTGCGCTAGCCTGCTGTCCGCTGCGCGGGTGGACTGCACGAGGCGGCGCTCACCAGGGCTCTTTCGCCGTAACGTCCGCGAAACACGGCGGATATGACCGGGAAATCCGCCCCGGATAGCGTCCGCTCAGCGAGACCGGCTGAACCCCTCTGCCGGTCGCCCCGGTTCCTGCACTTCCGCCGTACGGCGGCCCAAGGAGGATGGATGTTCAAGAACGCCGACGAAGTCCTGAAGTACATCAAGGACGAGGGCGTCGAATTCGTCGATATTCGGTTCTGCGACCTGCCGGGCATCATGCAGCACTTCACGATGCCGGCCGAGAACTTCGGCCCCGAGATCTTCACCGACGGCCGCATGTTCGACGGCTCGTCCATCCGCGGTTTCCAGGAGATCCACGAGTCGGACATGCTCCTGCTCCCGGACCCGACGACGGCGTACATCGACCCGTTCCGCCACCGCAAGACCCTGAACATGACGTTCTCGATCCACGACCCGCTGACCGGTGAGGCGTACAGCCGCGACCCGCGCAACATCGCCGCCAAGGCTGAGGCCTACCTCAAGGGCTCGGGCATCGCCGACACGGCCTACTTCGGTCCCGAGGCTGAGTTCTACATCTTCGACTCGATCCGCTACGACACGAACCAGCACTCCAGTTACCACTTCATCGACTCCGTCGAAGCCGCGTGGAACACCGGTCGAGAGGAGCCGGGCGGCAACCTGGGCTACAAGCCACGCTACAAGGGTGGCTACTTCCCGGTGCCGCCGACCGACCACTACGCCGACCTGCGCTCGGAGATGACCCGCGTCCTCATCGATGCCGGCATCGACGTGGAGCTGCAGCACCACGAGGTCGGCACCGCCGGCCAGTCGGAGATCGGCTTCAAGTTCGGCTCGCTGCTCAAGACCGCCGACAACCTGCTGACGTTCAAGTACATCGTCAAGAGCGTTGCGCAGGCCGCCGGCAAGACCGTGACGTTCATGCCGAAGCCGATCTTCATGGACAACGGCTCGGGCATGCACTGCCACCAGTCGCTGTGGAAGGACGGGGAGCCCCTGTTCTACGACGAGGTCGGGTACGCCGGACTGTCCGACACCGCGCGCTACTACATCGGTGGTCTGCTCAAGCACGCACCGTCGCTGCTCGCGTTCACCAACCCGACGACCAACTCCTACCGCCGGTTGGTCCCGGGCTACGAGGCGCCGGTCAACCTGGTCTACAGCCAGCGCAACCGTTCCGCCTGCTGCCGTATCCCGATCACCGGCAACAACCCGAAGGCCAAGCGCATCGAGTTCCGCGTGCCCGACCCGTCCTGCAACCCGTACATGGCCTTCGCCGCCATGCTGATGGCCGGCCTCGACGGCATCCGCAACAAGATCGAGCCGCCGGAGCCGGTCGACAAGGACCTCTACGAGCTCCCGCCGGACCAGCTCGCGCAGGTGCCGCAGGTGCCCGGCTCGCTCGACGCCGTACTCGACGCCCTCGAGCTCGACCACGAGTACCTGCTCGAGGGTGGCGTCTTCACGCAGGACGTCATCGACACGTGGATCGAGTACAAGCGCAAGAACGAAGTCGACGCCGTTCGCCTTCGGCCGCACCCGTACGAATTCGCGATGTACTACGACA
>JBDSAK010000296.1:0-7931 GCA_039922195.1 Mycobacteriales bacterium | reverse complement strand
CACCCGTTCGCCGGTTCGTTCGCTTTCCGCGCGGCTCACCGCCCCGAGCATCCGGGCCACTAAACGACCGTGGCTCGTCGACACGTCCCAGGCTCCGGCCTTTACTGTTTCGACGGCTGTGCCAGTTGACTCAATCAGTTCGAGGAAGTCTTCGAGTTCTCTCGGGGAACGGTGCAGTCGCTCGGGCGCCCATGCAACGACAACGTCGAGCCTGCCGCCCCGAACGGCGGTCAACAAATCTTGGTATGCCGGGCGGACCTTGCCGGAAAAGGCAGAGGTGTCGTTGTCAACGTAGGTGCCTTCAACGGTCCAACCGCGTCGTTCACACAGCGCGAAGCAGTCTTCCCGCTGGCGCTCTACGCCACGGCCATCACCCAAGTCATCGCGGCTGATGCGCGTGTAGACGCCCACCCTCATAGTCCCTAACATACCGCATAGTCGATCGTTGATCTGGATCAACGAGCCCGGCCGGGTTTTCGTGGCGCGGCGCGGTCGCAGCGAGCTGACCAACACGATTCTGGGCGAGACCGAGGTGCGCGACCTCGTCGAGAAGATGCTCAAGACGTCAGGGCGCCGCGTCGACCTGTCGACTCCGTTCGTCGATGCCGTGCTGCCCGACGGCAGCCGCCTGCACGTCGTGATTCCGGACATCACCCGTCGGCATTGGGCGGTCAACATCCGCAAGTTCGTTCTCACGGCTCATTCGCTGGACGAACTCGTCGCCCTCAACTCCATCACCGTTCAGGCGGCCCGCTTCATCGAGTCGTGCGCGATCGCGGGGCTCAACATCATCGTCGCCGGCGGCACTCAGGCCGGTAAGACGACCCTGCTCAACTGCATCGCCGCCGCGATTCCAGCTCGCGAGCGCGTCGTGACCTGCGAGGAAGTCTTCGAGCTCCGCATCCCGTTGCCCGATGTCGTGTCGATGCAGACACGACAGCCCAACCTCGAGGGCGCGGGAGAAGTGCGCTTGCGGCGCCTGGTCAAAGAGGCGCTTCGAATGCGCCCCGATCGGATCATTGTCGGGGAGGTCCGGCAGGAAGAGTGCCTCGACCTGTTGATCGCGCTGAACTCCGGCTTGCCGGGCCTGTGCACGATCCACGCCAACTCTGCGCGTGAGGCGATCGTGAAACTGTGCACGCTTCCGCTTCTCGCCGGCGAGAACGTCGGCCACTCGTTCGTCGTACCGACGGTTGCCTCGAGCATCGACATCGTGGTGCACGTCGGAACGGACGGACAGGGCCACCGCAGGGTTCGCGAGATCGTCGGCATCCCTGGTCGGGTCGAGGGCGACGTCATCGAAACCGCGCAGCTGTTCGAGACAGTAGGTAACCAACTGGTGCGTGCGCAGGGCTACCCCCCGCATGCCGAGCGGTTCGAACGAGCTGGCCTCGACCTGTCCGCACTGCTCGCGATGCCGGCGTGGACCGGTGCCCGCTAGTGGGCGTCTTCGTCGGCCTGCTGTTCGGCATCGGTGCGTTCATGGTGGGCATGGCCCGGCTCACCGACCCGCCGAAAGCGCGTGCCCGGACGGGCAAGTCCACCTGGCGTGAACGCACCGACGACATGCTGCTGCAGGCCGGTGTCGAGGGAGTGAGCGCGCGGCAGTTCGTGTCGCTGAGCGCGTCTCTGTTTCTGGTCGTCTTCGCGCTGATGCTCGCGCTCTCCCGAGTCGAGACGATCGCGCTTGCGTTCGCCTGCTTCGCGGCGGCCGGACCGCTCTGGTTGGTGCGCGCCCGCCGCCGCAAGCGCACTGTCGAACTCCGCGAGGTGTGGCCCGAGGCGGTCGACAACCTGGCGTCGGCGATCCGGGCAGGGTTATCACTTCCCGAGGCACTGAGCGCCCTCGGCACCCGTGGGCCGGAAATGCTGCGTGGCCCCTTCGAGCGATTCGCCGGCGATTTCCGCGCCACCGGCGCGTTCAACGACAGCCTCGACCGGCTCAAGCACTCGCTCGCCGATCCCGTGGGCGATCGCGTCATCGAGGCGCTGCGGATGGCGCGGGAGGTGGGCGGCACCGACCTGGGCCGCCTCTTGCGTACCCTCTCGACGTTCCTGCGCGAGGATGCCCGCGTCCGCGCGGAACTGGAAACGCGTCAGAGCTGGACGGTCAACGCCGCCCGCCTCGCGCTCGCCGCACCGTGGATGATCTTGCTTCTGCTCTCGATCCGCTCCGAAGCGGTCCGTGCCTACCGGACCCCGGCCGGTGCGATCGTTCTCATGGTCGGGGCCGCGACATCCGCGGTGGCCTATCGGGTCATGCTCCGAATCGCGCAGCTTCCCGAGGAAGCGCGGGTGCTTCGATGAGCGTGCTGCAGGGGGCGCTTGCCGGTGCTGCCGCCGGAGCCGGCGCAGTCGCTGTCGTCGGTTATTCGCCACTGCTCCGCCGTACAGCGCTCGACGAGCGCCTAGCGCCCTATTTGCGCGACGCGCCGCGGCCTTCTCGGCTGCTGCATCTCGAGCAGTCGGCGACGCCGTTCCCAACGCTCGAGCGGGTGCTCAAGCCGGTGCTCGGTGATCTCAGCGTCGTGCTGGAGCGCTGGCTGGGCGGCTCGGCGTCGATCAAACGTCGGTTGTTGCAGGCCGGACGGGAGATGACGCTCGAGGAGTTCCGCGCCGAGCAGGTCATCTGGGGCGCGATCGGCCTGCTTGTCGGGCTCGGACTCGTCGTTGTGTCGGTCGCAACCGGCGGCGGCCAGTCGGCCCTCCCACTGCTCATGCTCTGCCTGATGCTGGCGGCCGGTGGAGTGCTAGCTCGCGACCGGCAGCTGACCAAGCAGGTTGCCGAACGCGAGAAGTCGATGCTCGCGGAGTTTCCGACTATCGCCGAACTGCTGGCGCTCGCCGTCACCGCGGGCGAGGGTGCGGTCGGAGCAATGGAACGTGTGTGCCGCACCAGCCGAGGGGAACTCGCTCGGGAATTGCGCAAAGCACTCGACGACGCCCGGTCTGGCAGCTCGCTGGTCGTCGCGTTCGAGGGCATTGCATCGCGCACGTCACTACCGGCGCTGGCTCGATTCGTCGATGGCATGAGCATCGCGGTCGAGCGCGGCACCCCACTGGCCGACGTCCTGCGTGCGCAGGCCGTCGACGTACGGGAAGAAGGCAAGCGGTTCCTGCTCGAATCCGCGGGCAAGCGCGAGATCGGCATGCTCGTGCCGGTCGTCTTCTTCGTCCTCCCCCTCACGATCCTCTTCGCGCTCTTCCCTGGCGTGGTCGGCTTGAGGCTCCACTCGTGACGGATCGCTGTTCAAAACCCTTCGAGGAGAAACATGTTCGATAGATGGCTACTTCCGCTGGTCGTCCGCTTGCAGATCCGCAAGGACGAACGCGAACGCGGTGACATCCCCGGCTGGGTGATGATCACACTCATGACGGTCGCCATTGCGACCGCGATCTGGACGCTCGTCAGTGACGAGCTGATGGACACGCTCAAGGGAGTTCTCGAGAACGTCACCGGCGACAACGGCAACGCGTCTTAGATTTGAGCACCAGCTCGCGCTTCCGCGACGACGGCGGTGTCGCCGTCGTCGAGTTCACCATGGTTGCGGCGTTCGTGCTGATTCCACTCTTCCTCGGCATCGTGCAGCTGGCCTTCGTGTTGCATGCACGCAACATCGTCGTTGCCAGTGCGGCGGTCGGTGCGCGCTATCGCGCGAGTCCTGACAGCAACGAGAACGACGGAGCGAGGGAAGCTTGCCGCCGCATCAAGGCGTCGCTGCCGGGCGTGAAGAAGACGCTCACGTGCACGGAGAAGAAGGTCAACGGCGGTAACGCGGGAAACCGGGTGCAACTGGTCGAGGTGCGGGTCGAGGGGCCGGTACCCATGTTCTTTCTGCCGTGGGGAAGCGTGAACCTGTCCGTGACTGGCCACGCCGTTGACGAATCGGCGATCGGGTAGTGGGGGCGGCCATCCGCACGCGCGTCGCCCGCTCGCGTGACGACGCCGGCAGCGCAATGGTCGAGTTCATCCTGCTCGTCGGGCCGTTGTTCATCCCGCTCGTCTACCTGATCATCGGCGCCTTCGAGGTGCAGCGGACTGCCTTCGCCGTCTCCGAGGGCGCGCGCCAGGCAGGGCGTGCGTATGTCACCGGGCGCAGCACGGACGACGCACTCGAACGCGCTCTGTTTGCGGCGAACCTCGCAATCGAGGACCAGGGCCTGCCCGCGCTCAAGGCCGCCGACCTCGACGTCGTTGCGCCCAGCGACATCTGCCGTGGTGGCAGCGTGACAGTCACCCTCAACGGCAAGTCCTCCCTGCCCTTCCTCCCGAAGGGGTTCGCATCGATCCCGGTGTCGGCGTCGCATACGGAGGTCATCGATGAATTGCGCTCGTTGCCGGCATGTTGAGCCTGCGCTCGTCTGCCCTGCGGGAGGAGTCGGGGCAGATCACCATCCTGCTGGTGGTATTCAGCGCCATCGCGATGGGCTTCGTCATGGTCGCCGTCGACGCGTCGCTCGTCTTTCTCGGCCGGCAGCGGTTGGCCAGCGCGGTTGACGCTGCGGCCGTTCGTGCCGCACAGCAGTTCGACCAGGGGAAGTACTTCGAAGGTGCCTGCACATCGTCGGTGCCGCTCGACGAGGATCAGATCAACGCGGTGCTGGCGTCGTACGAGCAGCACGGCGTGCTGCTCGGGCCGGCGCAGATCGTCGACGTCGACGGCGGACCGGGCGTCCGGGTGACCGGCACGCTGGCGGTCGCCCTGCCGGACATCCCGGTCATCGGGATGAACACGTACACCGTCACCTACCACACGGAGGCGCGCACGAAAATCTCGGGAGCGGCCTGCTGACGGCGCCGCGGTGGGCTCGTTGCACGGCCGTGGCGGGCCGGGCGCGATGCCCGACCCGCCATTTGCTGCGCGTGGTGATCAGCCGAGGTACACCCAGCCGACTCCGGTCGAGCAGGTGAGCGTCGTGTTGCAGACGTAGTCGGCTGCCTGGTTCATCGCGATCGACTGACTCGCGATGACCGATCCGATCTGGCTGGTCCACACGAGGTCGAGGCCGACCGAGTAGTAGCCGCGACCCGCGGCCGGCGCCGTGTTGAGCGCGGGCAGCCGGACAGTGCCCTGACCCGCCAGGATCGTGGCGCTCCCGGCGCGCCGCTCCTGCAGCACCCACGCCGTACCGCTCCAGCGGTACAGGCGGTAGGTGACCTTGACGACCTGCTGGCCCGACTGCGTCTGCCGGCTGACGATCGGTCCGGGCTGGTAGATCTGCTGCTTCCACATCGGGCCGGTGACGGCGCTACCGATGTTGTAGTGCGCGCCCTGCACCTTGCTGATCGACGGCTGTACGGCGACCTGGCTGCTGGCGGTGATGGTGTACGCCGACGCGCCGGACGAGGCGCCGAGGGCAAGCAGTGCGGCGGTGACTGTGGTGGTGGCCGCGGCGGCGAAACGGCGGCGGGCGGTGGTGAGCAACATGTCGGTCTCCCTGGTTTTGCGCCGGACTCTGGGTGATCCGGCGTCGTGGGAGCACCGTGCTCGGCCGCGCTAACCGACGGCTGAACAACCGCTGAAGTCAGCCCTTCCGACCCGCCCGCGTGCGCAATGGCAGGGCTAACTCACGTCGAAGGACGAAGACGTCCGTGACTTTCCGCTCCCGACGAAGATCTCCGCGTCCAGCTGCCAGCGTCCGGGCAGGGGTAGGTCGACATCACTGGCGCGGTAGTGGCTTTCGCTGATCCGTTGCAAACGCACGCGCAACGGCCCGATGTCGTGCGCGGGCAGCCGCAGGTCGATCGTGACGAAGGTAACCGCCACCTCGGCCCCCCCGGCGCCGGTGGTGCGCACGTCCAGCGTGACCGGGCCGGCCTTCGCCGGCCGCACCTCGATGGCAACGTCGAGGGAGGCGACGTGCAGCTCGTCGCGGAAGGGCGCGGCATACGCCGTCCGTGCCGGTGGCGCAGCGGTCAGCATCGTCGCGACGAGCAACACCACCGCTGCCAGCACGATCTCCGCGCCGACGGAACGCCGCAGCGCCGCGGCAGTCGCATTGCTCGGCAGGCGGCGCTGAACCCACCGACGGCTGACGGCGGCCGCACCGAGGAGGGCAACGAAAACCGCGACCTTCGCCATCAGCAATGAGCCGTAGCGGGTGTTGGTCAACGCGGACAGCGATCCGACCTCACGCCAGCTCTGCACGGCGCCGGTCACAGCGACTCCTGCGACGCAGGCAAACGCGAGCCTGGAGAACCCAGCAACCACGGTCGGGTCGACCGAGTCCGAGCGCAACGCGGCGACACCGAGCATGGCTAGCCCGCCGAGCCACACCGCAAGGGCACACAGATGGGCAACGTCGACCGCGACGGCGAAGACTTCGCGTTCAGCGGCGGCCGCGTGACTGGTCAACGTCGGTGTCACGAGCAATGCGAGCCCGATGGCGGCCGCGAGCCACTCGCCCGGTGCTGGAAGGACGCGCCTGCGGCGTGCCAGGACCAGGCAACCGGCCACGGCGAGCAGGGCGAGCCGGCTCAGCCCGACAACGCCGTACCGAGAGGTCAGCACGTCGCGTTGCAGTGCCCAATCGAACGATGCCCCGACCGTCCGGCCGGTGGCGTTCGGCCCCTGCAGGAGAAGACCGCCGATCGTGCCGAGGACCGCCGCCAGCCACGACCCCGTCACCACTGCGGCCGCCCGCCGGTCCGCCCAGCCGGGCTGCCACAACAGCGCGAGGAACACAGCACCCCCGACCAGCACGAGCAACCCGCCGTACATCAGCCATCGACATGCCGAAAGGAGCATGCCGACTAGTCCGCCGCTTCCGGCCGGGGCGCTGATCGAACGGTCGGTGGCCGCTGTCTGGCGCCCCGACTTTCCGACGCTGAAGGTAAATGCGCCTTCGAGCGGGTGCCCGTCGTCGGACACCACGCGCCACGTGGTGGTGTAAATGCCGGGCGAAAGCCCGGCGGCGAGCGGCACCGAAACCGTGTCGGCGTTCGCCGCGCTCCGGCGGGACGCGCCGGAGTCGACCCGCCGCGCCGCCGGGTCGAACACCCGGATCGCCTCGGTCTGCACCTCGACCGCCGATGAGAATCGCAGCACGACGGAGGGCGGCGCGGTCGGCTGCTGCGATTGCGGCGCGGGCGTGGCGGAAACCAGCTCGGTGTGCGCGTATGCGGGCGTCGCCACCGCGATGGCCACTGCGGCCGTCGCGGTGGCTGCCAGGGCGCCCCTCACCAGGACGGGGAGTCTGCGGGCGCGCGCGTCGGCGCTCATACGAGTATCCGATTCCCCAGGTAAGTCATTCTTTGTCCCGATATACAGGACAATGTGCAGTATTGATCGGCCCATTCCTGTGGGGGGATATGCACGATACAAATGTAGTGCTTGGCTTTCCTCGGCTACCCGGCGCGCTGCCGTCAGCGTAGGGGAAATGTGGGGACCTAATGGGCCGGCATTCTGTGACGCGGGCACCACGCCCAATCCCGATTTCCGCCCTGGCCGTGCTGGCCCTGCTGTCGTCGGTCGCGGTCTTCGTGCGAGCGAACGGGTCGGCGCTCGCCGATCCACCCGGCAATCCGTACGGCGTCGTACTCGCGACAGATGTCAATCCGGATCCGGCCGTCGTCGAAACGACGCTGGTGGCCAGCGAGGCGCTCGTCGACATCGGTAACGGCGTCATGGCCAACATGTGGACGTTCAACGGCGTCGTCCCGGGTCCGGAGATCCGCGCCAATGTCGGCGACACCGTGATCGTGCACTTCGAGAATCAGCTCCCCGAACCCATGGGCATCCACTGGCATGGCATCGAGCTCAACAACATCAGCGACGGCACGGCGATCACGCAGAACGGCGTCGCAACAGGCGATTCCTACATGTACCGCTTCATCGTGCCGCGGGCCGGCGTGTTCTGGTATCACCCGCACCACCACCCGACGAATCCCACATTCCGCGGGATGTACGGCTCCTTCATCGTCAGCGACC
>JBDSAK010000295.1:0-2661 GCA_039922195.1 Mycobacteriales bacterium | reverse complement strand
ACCAGAGACGAGGACAACGTCTCCGGAGCGCTGACCCGCGACCCGGCGTCGGACGCGCTCGTGTTCGCCCTTGGGACCTCCAAGTCCTTCCGCGTCGGCAGAAAGACCCCGGCCGACGCAGGCTTCACGTTGTCTGCGCGGCCGGTTCGCGGCACCGCCTATCTCCCGCGCAGCCTCGCGAGCTACGGCGGCCGGATCACTGTGTCGGCGCGGCAGATCCAACCGGCGAACGGACCGGAGTCGTCCGGCCCGCCGGTTCTGCTGTCCGGCGCGAGCCCGGCGACCGTCGGCGGCGCGATCCCGGTGCCACGCGCTCGCGCGATCGACCACCCGCCCCTGGTGTATGCGCAATCCCCGACTCGGGTGCTGCTGGCCTGGACCTGGAACAGCTTCCGCGCACAGTCGCAAGGCGCCTGGACAGCGTGGCGTACTTACGTTCCTGGCGTTGGTGCATCGATCAGTACGCCGCTGCGCGTTACCGCGTCAGCGTACGACCGGCTCGCCGGCATTGCGGTCGATCGTGGCGGACGGGCGTACATCCTCGTCAACCGACAGGCGCCGATCCTGCCCGATTGAGTCAGGACGCCTGTAACGTGCGACCACATGACAGACCCGATCGAGACTCAGACCGAGTCGGAGGTGCGGCACGCGGACTGGTACGCCGACGACCTGTCGGGCAAGGAGTTCGTCCGTATCGCGTTCAGCGACGTCGATCTCTCGGAGACCAGTGGCCAGGGCGCAGCGTTCACGTCGTGCACCTTCCGGGACTGCCGCTTCAACGCGGCAGTCTTGGCGGACAGCGCGTTCATCAACTGCACGTTCACCAACTGCAACTTCTTCGACGCGTTGTTCACCGGTTGCAAATTCGCGGGCAGTGTCTTCTCCCGCTGCACCTTCGACCTGCTGAAGGTCGAGCGAGGCGACTGGTCATTCGTCGGAATGCAGCGCGCAGATCTGCGACGTGCACGGCTCGTCGCGGTGCGGATGCGTGAGGCCGACCTCACCGGAGTGCAGTGGCAGGACGCGGTCCTGACGAACGTCGACCTCTCGGGAGCGACGCTCGACCACGCCGACTTCACGGGCAGCGATCTGCGCGGGTCGGACCTGTCGTCCATCGACCCGCTCACCGTGCAATTGCGAGGCGCCATCGTCGATCCGCAACAAGCGGTCGTGATCGCGCAGGCGCTCGGGCTCGACGTCCGCCCGTTCGACTAGCTGAATCCGACTCACCGGCCACCCGGACGAGTCGAATGACCGATCGCGTTGAGAACTGCGCAGATCTGAGCGTGGCGATTCACGGTCAAAGGTCAATTCGCGGGAACTTGGGACGCGTGCACACTACTTGTGGGGGCCGTCGGCGAGCATGGGTGGGATCGCGAGTCCACGGGCCGCGAGGCCGGATTCGATCGACTGGACCACC
Source organism: Mycobacteriales bacterium (assembly GCA_039922195.1). Lineage (GTDB taxonomy): Bacteria > Actinomycetota > Actinomycetes > BP-191 > BP-191 > JBDTYE01. Next base: position 1,241 of record JBDSAK010000295.1, on the reverse strand, counting down.
TGGTTGACGACCGAGACGCGGGCCCAGCGCTTGTTCTCCCCAGCGACCAGGTGCCACGGCGCGTCGGAGTGGTCGGTGCGCTCGAGCATGTCCTCGATCGCCTTCTCGTACGCCGCTCGCTTGTCCCGGTTGCGCCAGTCCTCGTCGGTGAGCTTCCACGCGCGGTAGGGATCGTCGCGGCGCTTCTCGAAGCGGCGCAGCTGCTCGTCCTCGGACATGTGCAGCCAGAACTTCACGATGATCGTGCCCTCGGCGGTGAGGCTGCGCTCCATGTCGACGATCTCGCCGTACGCCCGTTCCCACTGCTCGTCCGTCGCGAAGCCCTCGACCCGCTCGACCAGCACCCGCCCGTACCAGGACCGGTCCATCACCGTCATCCCACCCAGGCCGGGGAGCACCTGCCAGAAGCGCCACAGGAAGTGGTGCCGCTTCTCGTCGTACGTCGGCACGCCGAACTGCTCGACGCTGTAGTGCCGCGGGTCCAGGTAGTCGACGAGACGCTTGATGGCGCCGCCCTTGCCCGCGGCGTCCCAGCCTTCCAGTACGACGAGCAGGCCGGGTCCGATCTGACGGTCGGCGATATGTCCGCCGAGCGCGAGGCGCAAATGCAGCAGGCGCCGCTGCGCGACCAGCAACTGTTCCGATTCCTGCTCGCGACTCAGGCGCAGACTCAGATCGACATCGGCAAGACGGCTCATGCAGTCACCCTGCCAGAGCGGCTCGGCGTCGCGAAGAGGAACTCGCCCGAATCAAGACGTTCACCGGCGATGCCGATAACCAATCGGCTACAGTAACCCAACACCCAACATCCCAGGCCGCAACGCCGAGTCCTGCCCGGCGGCCTGACACGGGATGTCCGACACCACCATCCACGGGCAGGAGCGGGGGACCCACGGTCCTTCGGACGCTCACGCGTTCTCGGGGTGAAGCCACGTCCGCGTGGCCGGGCATCCTTTCCAGCCCGAACCCGACAGCTGACCTCGCAGGCGGACGGGAAAGGTTTTTTTGTGTCCGCATTCGCTTTTCCGGCGGGGCTGCCGCATGCCCGGACATCCGCCGTACGCAGCCTCGCAGCGGTCCTGCTCTCGGCCCTGATCTGCCTCGGCGTTTTCGCTTCACCCGCCGGCGCCGCGCCGCCACGTGCCGCTACGGCCAGCCGGTCGCTGACATCTGCGAGCGCCCGCTCGCAGATCGTCCGCGAGGCTGCAAGGCACGTCGGCAAGCGATACCGCTGGGGAGCC
>JBDSAK010000294.1:0-4724 GCA_039922195.1 Mycobacteriales bacterium | reverse complement strand
CCTCGAGGACGAAGTGCGCGCGAAGGCGATGGGCGCAGCCGGCCGGGCGTGGGTCGAGCGCGACTGGCAGTGGGACGTCATCGCCGCCAGGTTTCGCGAACTCCTCGCCGGCTGACGGGGTCAGACGAGGCCGGGGACGAACCGGGACGTGTGCTGCGCGTACGCGGCGTATTCGGGGAAGCAGGCCGACAGGACGGCTTCCTCCTGAATCGCGCGGAAGATCTGCAGTCCGACCAGCACAGCGAGCAGCACGACGGCGAGCAGCGACCCGCCGCCCACCACAACGCCGCCGACCGCCACGATCTCGCCGACATACAGCGGGTGCCGAAGGATGGCGTAGGGGCCGGACCGGACGAGTTCGCGGGCCTGCGGCACGATACTGACGTTGCGGGCGAGGTGGCGCAGCGCCCAGATGGACCAGATCAGACCGACGGCGATCAACAGATTGGACGTCACCAACAAGGGGAGGGAGTCAGCGGGCTCGACCAGTGCCGGCAAAGCGAAAGGCAGAAACGTTGCGACGATGGCTCCGATGAACGCTGGAGCCGACTGGCTGGTGCGCTGGGGGCGGCCGCGAAGCAGGTAGAAGCGGATCAGCAGTCCATAGAACGCGAAGATGAGCACTCCGCGGACCAATTCGGCCCAGATCAGTCCGTCAAAATCTTCGTCACCGAGCACCTGGATCGTGCGCAGGCCGGCCCCGAGCATCAAGACTGTCATGATCGGCACGAATGCCAGGCGCCCATAGTCCATCCGGACCCGGCTGGGGGGAGTCGGCTCGGCCACTAGAAGGGCACGACCAGGCTGTTGGAGACCGAGATACCGAGCGCGGTCACAGCTACGACGATGACCACGAAGATGAGTGCGAGCATGAGCGCATACTCGACTGAGGTCGCGCCCTCTTCCGAATCGTGCCGCCGAACCCGCATTTCATGCCTTTCCTTTAGGTGGTGATTGGGACGTTGACTATTCGACGTAGACACGATCGTCGAGGAGTTGCTCGACGACGACGCGCCCGACCGGGTCGAAGCGCCCTTCATCGAAGTGCTTCTTGAATTCCAGGTCGATGCCGTCGACGCCGCCGCGGTTCTTCTCGATCGAGCACACGACGAAGTCGTGGAAACTCGCGGCCGCGCCCTGGTCGAACATCAGGTGATGCCGTGCGACGACACCGAATTTGTCATTCAGCATGAGCGCCACGTCGGCCTCGTAGGCCAGCGCTGACGAGCCGCGCAGATGGTGCAACCTGGTCCGTCCCGCGCCCAGGCCCGTCTTGTCAGCGGCGACGATGGCCACGATCGGCACGTTGGCGTCGAGCGCGAGGTCTTTGAGCCCTTCGACGATGCGGGTGACGCGTTCGTCCTCGGTGGCGATGTCGCCGGGCACCGCGACCTTTTGCAGGTAGTCGACCACGACTACGCCTTGGTCGGGCAGCCCGTTGATGAGCTCTTTGATGTGCTGCACGGTGGTGCGTGCGCCGTGTGCGCGCGCGAAGTGCAGGTGCTCTCCGTACGCCGCCATCGAGTCGACGAGCTTCTGGCCTTGGCCCGGTGCACCCAGCCGCGCGGCGAGACCGCCAGGGGCCGGGGTCTGGCGGCGCAGGTTGTGGCGCAGGTCCGTCAGCAGCAGGCTCTGCGCGCTGCTCAGGCCCGATTCCATGCCGATCATGCGCTCGAGCAACTCGCGCTCATCGTGCTCGTAGCAGATGTACAGCGCGGTGCCACCGGCGCTGGCAACGTTGCGGACGATCTGCAGTGCGAACGTCGTCTTGCCGAGCCCTTGGGGGCCACCGAGCAGCGTGAGCTCGCCCGCGCGCAGCCCGCCGCCAAGATACGTGTCGAGCGGCTGGAGGCCAGTCGGCCATTGTCGCGCGGCGATTTCACCGCCGTCCCGCAAGTTGCCATCCGCCATGTCGAGGATGCTCGCCAGCGTTCGTGATCGCGCCGAGAGACTCAGCGCGTCCACCTGCGTCATGTCAGCGTCCCCATGATCGAAAGCGCAGCAGGACCGATGACGATGACGAACAACGCCGGCAGGATGAACAGCACCAACGGGAACATGATCTTCACCGGGACTTTCTGGGCGCGTTCCTCGGCGCGCTGCTGTCGCTTCACCCGCATTTCCTTCGCTTGGGTGCGCAGGACTTTGGCGATCGGGATGCCGAGCACGTCGGCCTGCACCATCGCGCCGACGAAGCCACGCAACTCGGGCACACTCGTCCGCTCTCCGAGCGCCCGCATGGCGCCGGCGCGACCCTTGCCGATCTGCATCTCCTGGAGAACGCGGAAAAACTCCCCGGCCAGGGGACCTTCGGTGTTGCGGGCGACCTGCGCCAACGCCGCGTCGAAGCTGAGTCCAGCCTCGACGCTGATCGTCAACAGGTCCATGGCGTCCGCGAGCGACTTCTGAATCTTCTCCTGGCGCTTGAGTGCCGCGTTGTAGAGGAGGATGTTCGGCATGAAAAAGCCGAAGGCGGCACCGGCCAATCCGTAGAAGAGCGCGACGCCGAACCCCGGCCGGGCACCGAACATTGCGCCCAACAGCCCGACACCCACGAGGCCGAGGCCCTTGTAGCCCAGGATCCGTTCCACGGTCCAGGCGCTCGGGTTGCCGGCGAGGTCGAGCTGATGGGCGATCTTGTCGGCGACGCCTTGTGGCGAGAACCGGCGACCGAGGGCGATGAGACGGTCGAAGGCCGGGGCCAGCACCCGGTCGGACAGCGGCGCGTCAACAGGATTGACATCGCTCGCGTTCGAGCGGCCGCCGGAGGCCGCGAACAGCGACGCGGCAATCTGCCGGCGCTTGGTCATGGTGAACAGCGAATAGGTGAGCGCGGTGAGAATGCTCAAGAAGATGCCGGAGAAGCCGATGGCCAGGAGGCGCTCGCGAGGCATGTCAAACCTCCACGTTGATGAGTTTGCGCATCCACAGGCCGCCGGCGGTGACCAGGGAAAGAGCGACGAGAAGCATGCCGCGCCCGACCGGCTCGGTCACCAGTGGCTTGAGGTAGTCCGGGCGGATCAACATCAGGATCAGCCCGATGAAGACCGGCAGTCCGGTCAGGATGTAGGCGGAGAGGCGCCCCTCAGCCGACAGCGCACGAACCTGTCGCTTCAGTCGACTGCGGGCCCGGATGGTCTCGCCGACGGTGGTCATGACCTCGGCGAGGTTGCCGCCGACCTCCCGCTGGATCCGGATGGCCATGACGAGCCAGCCGAAGTCCTTGCTGCCGACCCGGGTGGCCAGGTGTTCGAGCGCCTCTTCGATCGGCACACCCAGGCGCGACTCCGCCAGCGCGCGGCCCAGTTCGCCCGACATCGGTTCCGTGCCCTCGCGCATCACTGCATCGAGTGCCTGCGGCAAGGAGTAGCCCGACTGCAGGCTGCCAGCCATCAACTGCAGGCTGTCGGGCATCGACTCTTCGAACGCCTGCTGCCGGCGCCCGGCTTTGAACGACAAAAAGAGCAGTGGCAGGACCAGACCGGCGACGAGGCCAAGGAGCAGAGCGAGCACGATCTTGGGAAGTATCAGCGCGAGAAGTACGAAGGCGACCATGGCTACGAGCGCTTGGAGCACGATCCACTCGCTGGGACGAAGCGCAAATCCGGCCCGGTCGAGCTTGAGCGCGAGACGCTCGCCGATCCCGCGCTTTTCGACGAGTCGCCCGGCCAGTTCGACAGCCGACCGGGCGATGCGGGTGTCGCCGAGCGCAGTCGCGTCCTCTCTCTCGACCATCTTGGGCCGGCTCGAGAGGGTGTAGAGCGAAAGAACTCTGCGGACGCTCGAGGCGTCGCTGCGCCGGCTGTTCGCGGTGCCGACCGCCAGCGCGAAGAGGATCGCCAGGCCGGCGAACAGCAGCGCCAAGCCGGGCAGAATGTTGCGGAGCGTGTCGACATCCGGAGCGCGCGCGAAGGAAGCGCTCGCATTGCTCGCATCGGCAACCGGCACTTCGCCTGCGGCCACAGTTGGCGGTTTGGGTGCGACGACGTCGATCTTCGACATCTGCACCACGCGGGTGTCCGAGAGCAGCTCGTCACCGACACCGACATCGATGCGGACGGACACGTCGCGCCCCGCCATGCGGGCGGGGACATCCAGCGTGACCTGAAGCTCTGAGTCGTACGACAGGACGGCGTCGTCGAATGCCGTGGAGACGGCCACCCGGTCGGCCGCCGGGTAGAGCCGACCGCGTCCGGCGCGGGTGATGTCCGCCAGCTGCTTGCCGAGCTTTTCCGAATCGGCTGTCTGGAAGGCCACCACGTCAATGCCGACTCCCGACTTGCGGATCGCGTCGACTGTGGGGCCCGCTGTTGCCTTGCTCGCGGTGTCGACGCCGTCGCTGAGAAGCAGAATCCGGCGCTGTCCGGTCGGCCCGAGTGCGTCGAGACTGACGCGCACGCCGTCGTAGAGGGCCGTCTCGCCGCGCGCTTCGATCGACGCAAGGGCGGTGGAGACGCTGCTTCGGTCCAAGGTGGGTTTGACCATCAACTGCGCCTTGTCCGCGAACGTCGCAAGGCCGAGCTTGACGTCTTTCTGCAGCGCCGTGACGTACCCGCCGGCGGCGGCTTTGGCACCCTCGATTCCTTCGCCTTTCATCGATCCACTCGTGTCGATGAGCAGGACGACCGAGCGCTCGGCGGCTGGGGCGGCATTCTGGGCGGTTCCCACGACCGTGACTTCGGCCGGAACGTCAACACCATCGAGCCGGACTCGAACGCTCGACG
>JBDSAK010000293.1:0-7708 GCA_039922195.1 Mycobacteriales bacterium | reverse complement strand
GCTCGCTGTTCTGCTGGCCCCTGGTCGGCGTCGACCCGGTGCCGAACCGGCAGCCACCAGGCGCGCGGATGCTGTACGCCGTCCTGACGCTTCCCTTCCATGCGTTCCTCGGGATCGCGATCATGGGTTCCACGACGGTCCTCGCCGGCGACTACTACGCCGAACTGGGCCGGACGTGGGGGCCGAGCTTGATCGCCGACCAGAACGCCGGCGGCGGCCTGCTCTGGGCAGCCGGTGACCTGATCGGATTCGTGCTCGTCGCGCTGCTCCTGCGCGAGTGGATGCGGCGCGAAACGGTCACCGCCAGCCGGGAAGACCGGCGGGTGGACGCCGCCGAGCGGGCCGCAGCCGCGGACATCGAGGAGGCGACTCGCCCTAAATGACCGCCGATACGTTGCCGACGCAATCACGGTGCGAGAATCAAAGGTGAACTCCCCGCGACACTCAGCGACGAGGTAGGCGACGGATGACGACGACCCACGACAAGCAGGTCGAGGCACTCGATCGCGTGGTGATCCGCTTCTGCGGCGACTCCGGTGACGGCATGCAGCTGACCGGTGATCGCTTCACCAGCGCGACGGCGGCGTTCGGCAACGACCTGGCGACGCTGCCAGACTATCCGGCCGAGATCCGTGCCCCGGCCGGGTCGCTCGCAGGTGTCTCCGGCTTCCAGATCCACATCGCCGACCACGACATCATGACTCCGGGTGACCAGCCCGACGTACTCGTCGCGATGAATCCCGCGGCGTTGCGCACCAACGTCAAGGACCTCGAGATCGGCGGCATGCTCGTCGTCAACGAGGACGCGTTCACCGACCGCAACAACGAGAAGGCCGGCTACACGAGCAACCCGCTCGAGGACGGCAGCCTCGACGCCTACCAGCTCTACAAGCTCAAGCTCACGTCGATGACGACCAAAGCGGTCGAAGGTGTCGGCGTGTCCAAGAAGGACGCCGAGCGCTGCAAGAACATCTTCGCGCTGGGCCTGATGAGCTGGATGTACGACCGGCCCACCGAGGGCACCGAGGCGTGGATCACGCAGAAGTTCGAGAAGAGGCCCGACATCCTCGCGGCCAACCTCGCGGCGTTCCACGCAGGCTGGAACTTCGGCGAGACGACCGAGCTCTTCGCCAGTCAGTACGTCGTCCGCCCGCAGCAGGCCCCGCCGGGTGACTACCGCAACATCAGCGGCAACGTGGCGCTGGCCTACGGGCTCGTCGCCGCGTCGGAGCTGTCCGGGCTGCCGCTCTTCCTCGGCAGTTATCCGATCACGCCGGCGTCCGACATCCTGCACGAGCTCAGCAAGCACAAGAATTTCGGCGTCAAGACCTTCCAGGCCGAGGACGAGATCGCCGCTGTCGGTGCTGCGCTCGGGGCGTCGTTCGGCGGGGCCCTGGGCGTCACGACGACGTCGGGTCCTGGTGTCGCGCTCAAGGCTGAGACCATCTCGCTCGCCGTCTCCGTCGAGCTGCCGCTGATCATCGTCAACATCCAGCGCGGCGGCCCGTCGACCGGGCTGCCGACCAAGACTGAGCAGTCCGACCTGTTGCAGGCGATGTACGGCCGGCACGGCGAGTCGCCTGTGCCGATCGTGGCGCCGTACTCGCCGTCGCATTGTTTCGACACCGCAATCGAGGCCGCGCGAATCGCGACGAAGTACCGCACCCCGGTCTTCCTGCTGTCGGACGGCTACCTCGCCAACGGTGCCGAGCCGTGGTCGCTGCCCAACGTCGACGACCTGCCCGACCTGCACGTCGACTTCGCGACCGAGCCCAACCACGACGGCGCGTTCTGGCCGTTCCTGCGCGACCCCGACACCCTTGCGAGACCGTGGGCGGTGCCCGGTACGCCGGGACTCGAGCACCGCATCGGCGGCCTGGAGAAGGCCAACGGCTCGGGCAACATCAGCTACGACCCAGCCAACCACCAGCTCATGTGCGAGTTGCGTGCGGCGAAGATCGCCGGCATTGCCGACGACATCCCGGAACTCGAGGTTGACGACCCGAGTGGCGACGCCGACGTACTCGTCATCGGCTGGGGTTCGACGTGGGGCTCGATCCGTGCGGCGATCCGCCAGCTGCGCGCCGACGGCCACAAGATCGCGCATGCCCACCTGATGTACCTCAACCCGTTCCCGCGCAACACCGGCGACGTGGTCAAGCGCTACCCCAAGGTGCTGGTGCCGGAGATGAACCTCGGCCAGCTCGTGAAGATCCTGCGCTCGGACTTCCTGGTCGACGCGCACGGGCTCAACAAGATCCAGGGCAAGCCGTTCACCGTGCACGAGATAGCCGCAAAGCTCGAGGAGATGTCGCAGTGACGCTGACGCACGAGCCGCTCCCGATCGAGCCGCTCACCAAGAAGGACTTCACCAGCGATCAGGAGGTGCGGTGGTGTCCCGGCTGCGGTGACTACGCCGTACTCGCGGCGGTGCAGTCGCTGATGCCAGAGTTCCATCGGCCGCCGCACGAGGTCGTCTTCGTGTCCGGCATCGGCTGCTCCAGCCGCTTCCCGTATTACATGAACACCTACGGCTTCCACACCATCCACGGCCGGGCGCCGGCGATCGCGACCGGTCTCGCGGCCGCCCGACCCGACCTCGACGTCTGGGTGGTCACCGGTGACGGCGACGCGCTGTCCATCGGCGGCAACCACTTCATCCATGCGCTGCGCCGCAACGTCAACCTCAAGATCCTGCTCTTCAACAATCAGATTTACGGCCTCACCAAGGGGCAGTATTCGCCGACGTCCGAGGTCGGCAAGGTCACCAAGTCGACCCCGTTCGGCTCGGTCGACTACCCGTTCAACCCCGTGTCGCTCGCGCTGGGCGCGGAGGCCAGCTTCGTTGCGCGCACCCTCGACGTCGACAAGGTGCATCTGCAGAACGTGCTGCGCCGCGCCTACGCCCACGAGGGCAGCGCGTTCATCGAGATCTACCAGAACTGCAACATCTTCAACGACGGCGCGTTCGACCTGGTGACCGGCCGCGACAGCAAGGCGGACTACCAGATCCGGCTCGAACACGGGCAGCCGATCCGCTTCGGCGCCGACGGTACGAAGGGCGTCGTCATGACGCGGGCAGGCCACTGCGACGTCGTCGACGTCGCCGAAGTGGGGGAGGACGCGTTGCTGGTGCATGACGAGTACGCCGACTCCGCGACCCTCGCCTTCGCGCTCTCTCGCTTGGCGCAGGGCCCGTCGATGGCGACGCCCATCGGCATCTTCCGCGACGTGCAGCGGCCGGCGTACGACGCTTTGATGACCGGGCAAGTCGATGCGGCGAAGGCGAAGGGACGCGGCGACCTGAAGAAGCTGCTGCACGGCGCTGACTCCTGGACCGTGGCCGAGGTCGACAAGCAGGACGAGACCCGCGACCCCAAGGACACCCGCAACTAGCGACTCGCGCACCGCCCTTGATCAGCAAGATCGCGTGGAGCGGTCTGGACGCAGGCGGCGGGCGGAACGCATCAGCTGATCTTGGTCGCGTGGAGTAGTCGGGCTAGGCGGCGCCGAAGGCGGCGACCGTGGCCAGCCAGATGAGGACGCACCCCACCGGTACGGGAGCCCAGCGGGGCGCCCGGCCGCGGAGCAGCACCACCACAACCAGGCCGGCGACCCACACGGCCCAGACGAAGACGATCGGCCACCCGGCGAGCACGACGCCGCTGGGTGCGAACGGGAAGACCCCGACGGCCAGGTGCAGCGCCACCCCGAGCCAGCCGATCACCCGGTCCAGAGCGCGCCCAGCGAGGGGCGGCGCCGAGTCGCTCATGGGCTCACTCTAGGGCCCGAATCATGGCGCTGACCTGCGATTTCGTTTTGACCAGACCCCCTGTCCGCCCGTACCATCGCGTGTCACCTCTGCAACATCCGCCGGTCTTTGGAGGATCTCATGGCTTCGGGCACCCGGCCCACCGGTGCGACACTCAAGCCCGTCGCCAAGGCCCACAACGGCGGCCGCAGCTGCACGGTCTGCAGCGCTCCCCTGTCGACGTACAACGCCGGTCCGAACTGCTGGACCCACACGGTAGGCATCCCGTGGCGCGGTCCCACCGCCAAGCCGAAGTAGGCCGTTGAAGGCTCTGATCGTCGCCGGAGCCGCGCGTAGCGCCTTCGGCGTCCGGCTGACCGACGTCTGGCTCGAAACCGCACGGATCGTCGGCGTCCTGCTCGTCTCCGTCATCGTCCTCGGATTCGCTCGCCACGCCATCCCCCGGGCCATCAGCCGGATCACCAACGCGACCCGCGGTGACGAGCGCACCGAGCTCCGTGCCCGCACCCTCTCCGCTCTGCTGATCACCGTCGTCACCGTCGCGATCTGGATCTTCGTCGTCCTCACCGTGCTCGGTGCGTTCGACATCAACATCGCGCCGCTGCTGGCGGGTGCGGGGGTGGCGGGCCTGGCCATCGGCTTCGGGGCGCAGCAGCTCGTGCGCGACGTGATCAGCGGATTCTTCATCCTCGCCGAGGACCAGTTCGGCGTCGGCGACACCATCACGACCGCAGGGGTCACCGGCACGGTCGAAACCGTGTCCCTGCGCATCACCCGGATCAGGGGCGACGACGGCGTACTCCATCACGTACGCAACGGCGACATGGGTGTCGTCTCCAACTCCACCCGCGGCTGGGCGACGGTGACCATCGACATCCCACTTGACCCGGCGGCCGACACACATCGCGCGCAGGATGTGCTCATCGAGGCCATGGCGCTGCTCGCATCGAGCGGGCAACTCGACGGGAAGCTGCTCGCGGCTCCCGACGTTCTCGGCATCACCGAACTGCGCCCTGATGCGACGATCATGCGCATCACCGCCCGCACCGAGCCGAGCGCAAAGTCCGTTGTTCTCCGCGCGATGCTGACCGCGTCGAGGTCTGCGCTCGCGGGCGGGTCGATCGGGCTCGCCCCGCGCCCTCCGGTCCCCGCGGCCTAGCCACATGCGGAGCCGGTACGCCGCCGTGCTGGTGTCCGCATTCATCGCGGCGTCGGCCGCGGTCCCGGCGAGTGCAGCCGCGGCTGCGCCGCGGACCGCGTTCGAGCTACGCAGCGACGCGGGGTGGACGACGCTGCGCGAGGAGGCCGCTTTCGTCGCGCAGCTCGATGCGGCGTCGCCACGGGTGCGCACCCGCGTTGTCGGCGTCTCGGCCGGCCGACGGCCGATCACGCTGCTGATCGTCGGACCCCCGAGGTCCGATGCCGAGATCGCGGCCGGCAGTTCGGCGCTGGTTGTCTGCACCCAGCACGGCAACGAGCCGGCACCACGCGAGGCGTGCCTGCAGCGGGCGCGCGACCTCGCTTTCGGAATCAACACGCAGACGGTCTTGTTCATCGCGACGGCAAACCCCGACGGCGTCGCGGCTGACACCCGTGGGAACGCGTCGGGTGCCGACATCAACCGCACGCACACGACGCTGTCGACGTTAGAGGCACGGGCGATCTCGAACGTCATGGCGGCGTACCGGCCGGACGTCCTGAACGACCTGCACGAGTATCAGCAGCCCGGCGCGCGGCTCGTCCTGACTCGCAACGACGCGACCTTCGGCCCGGCCGTTTCGCCGACCATCAAGGCGTACGCCGTGCACCTGCGGCACCGCTACCAGGAGCCGGCGATCGAGGCCGGCAGCTACGTCACCGGCCCGTATCCCGCAGGCGTCATCTTCGGCAGCCTGGCGGAGATCAGCGCGCAGAAGGGCATCGTCAGCGCGCTCACGGAGACCCCGCGGGCGGGCCAGCTATCGGTGCTGCAGCGGGTCGATGCCCATCGCCGATCGATGGACGGCACGCTGGCCATGCTGGCCGCCCGGCGCGCCGACCTCGCCCGCGTGACCCGCTAGGGATACCGCACGACGGGCGCGCGCGGCGGCAGCGGCCGGAACCCCGAGCCACCCAGTCGTAGTGCAGAGCCGCCGCGGATGTACCAGATGCCGCTCGACGGGCGGTAGAGCGCGAACTCGCTCCTCCCGTCGACGTTGAAGTCCGCGACGACCGGTACGTCACCGCGCTGGCCGAAGCGAATACCGGTGCCGCGATACCACGTCGCGGTGCGCGGACGGTAGACCGACAGATCAGCGGTGCCGTCGCCGTTGAAGTCGCCGGGCACCGGGATGTCACCCCGGGTGCCGTAGCGGGTGATGCTGTACGAGAGCCGGCCAGGAAGCTCGATGTACCACGCGCCGTTCGCGGGCCGGAACACCGCGATGTCCGTTCGGCCATCGCCGTTGTAGTCCGCGGGAACCGGAACGTCGCCGACCGTACCGAGACGTGTGCTGCTGGAGCCGCGGATATACCACGTGCCATTCGCCGGACGGAAGACGGCCATCTCGACCGCCCCATCGCCGTTGTAATCGCCCGGAACCGGGATATCGCCGTGCTGGCCGAATCGAACGGCGGGCAGGCCGCGCACGTACCAACTGCCGTCGCGGAACACCGCGAGATCGGTGACGCCGTCGGCGTTGTAGTCAGCCGGCACGGCGCGGTCGCCGGCGCGGCCGTACACGAAGGCGGGCAACCCAGGGCGCAGCCATTTACCGGTAGCGGGCTGGAAGGCGAGCACGGCATTGCGCGCCGCGCGCACCGAGGCGACCGGACCGAGGCCGGCCCGGGTCGACGCGGCGACCGTGACGACGAGGGGGCGGCGCGCGTCCAAACGGGTGAGCCGATAGCTGCGAGCGTTCGCGCCCAGGCGGATCCGGAAGTTTCCGGGTTGTGCGGTGAGCGTGTAGCCGGTGATCCCGGTCATGCCCGCGTACGCCGGCGCCGTCCATCTCACGACAGGAGCCGTGCCAGAGGCGTCGATCGCCAGGCGTGGCGGCGCGGTCGGCAGCCCGGAGATCGTGACGGCGACCGCGTGCTGGGTGCCGGCGGCGATCGCCGTGACTCCGGCGAGGCCGACGGGCCTGCTGGCCGGGCCGGTGCGCACTGCGCCCCAGATCACCAGCGTGCCATCAGTTTTCAACGCAAGGCTCTGGTTGCCACCGGCCGCGATCGACTTCACACCTGTCAGCCCGCGCGGCACCGTTGCCTCGCCGTACGCGTTTCCGCCCCAGCCGACGACCGTGCCGTCGCTTTTCAGCGCCAGGCTGTGATTGGCACCAGCCGCCACGGAGACAACGCCGGTCAGCCCTTTCGGTGCCCGCGCAGCCGCGCTGTCGTCGTACTTCGGCCCGCCGGATCCCACCACGGTGCCATCTGCCCGCACGGCGAGAGCGTGGTACTCGCCGACAGCAATTGCCCTCGCCCCGGTGAGTCCGACGGCGAATGCGTCTTGGCCGTAGTCCGTGAAGCCCCAGGTGACCACCGTTCCGTCGCTCTTGAGTGCGGCGCCGAGATAGGGACCGACGGCGATTGCCGTGATTCCGGTCAACCCGGAGGGCGGGCTCTGTTCGTACGTACTGCCCCAACCGAAGATGGTGCCGTCGCGGCGAAGCACCAGATTCTGGTTGCGACTTGCGGCCACCGCGGCGACTCCGCTCTGCGCCGCTTCGGGCAGGTAGTCGCAGCGGTAGTAGTAATAGCAATAGCCCCAACCGACGACGGTGCCGTCAGCTTTGAGGGCCAGCGTCTGCGTCTCACCGGCCGCGACCGCGACGACCCCCGTGAGGTCGGCCGGAACATCGGACTGGTTGTACTCGTTCGCCCCCCACGCGACCACCGATGACGCGGATACCGCCGCCGCCGGGCTCGCTTGCGCGCGAGCTGCCGCAGCCGGCA
>JBDSAK010000292.1:0-7140 GCA_039922195.1 Mycobacteriales bacterium | reverse complement strand
CGTTGCGGGCGTCGACGTTCTTGAACGACGCGGAGCCCATCGACCGAGCGCTGACGACCGATGTACCGGTGCCGTCGACCCGCACGTCCTCGAACGAGACGTTCGTGATGGAGTACAGGTCCTTCACTGGCCAGTCTGTGACGAGCATGATCGCGTTGTAGGTGCTGTCGAGGTAGTGGTCGCCCTTGACCTCGATCGCCGCGTCCATGCTCTGCTCGAGGGCGAAGAACCAGATGGCACCCATGCCGATCTGCCAGTTGAGCTCGAACCCGCCGGCGCGAACGACCGTGTTGTTGGTGAAGCGCAGGTAGCCCTCGAACTTGGTCGCACCGAACCGCGCGCCGGCGTGCAATCCACTGCCTTCGCGAATCGGGTCGGCGACGAGGTTGCTCGAGACCGTGTTGTTCGTGCCGCCGTAGATCGCGATGCCGTTGGCCAGCGTCGGCGTCTGCACCGTGTTGTGGTCGAAGACGTTGCCGACGTCGGCATCGATGTCCGACCACATAGCCATGGCGTCGTCACCGGTGTTGCGGAAGAAGTTGTTCGTCGCGCTCGAGCTCGTCACGCCGCGGCGGAAGTTGATGCCGTCGGCGATCTGGTCGACCACGATGTTGTTGGTGACCTGCGTGTTGGTCATCGGGCCGTCGAACCACAGTCCCACCTTGGTGTGATGGATGTAGAGGTTGTCGACGGACGAGTTGCTCATCGCGCCGCCGATGCCGTTGACCTGGTCGGTGTCGATGCGCTCGCGGATGTCACTCTCGACGGCAAAGTGCGACAGGTGGACGTTGGTGCTGCCGCCGACTGACGAGTCCTTCCCGTAGAAGCCGACGCTGGTGTGGATCGACCGGTCCGCCAGCGGCGCGTCCAGGGTGACGTACGTCCCCTTGAAGATCGTGTACCAGTTGCCGGCACCCTGGATCGTGATGTTGTCGACGACGATGTGCCGGTTGACCTGGTAGGTGCCTTTCGGAATGAAGACCGTCTTGCCCTGCGCCTTGGCCGCGGCTATGGCGGCGTCGATCGCGGGAGCGGCGTCCGCGGCGCCCGACGGGTCGGCACCGAAGTCGTGTACCGAAAGTGCGTTGCTCGGCTTGCTCTCAGGCTTCGCGACTAGCTCGGTATCGATCAGGTCGATCACCGTCCACGCCGCACCCGCGCTAGCGGTGAGGCGAATCTTGTCGCCGGCCGCGTAGGTCTTGTGAAGCAGCAAGCGCTGCTCGTCGTAGAAGTGCATCGGCCGGAACGGCTTGGTGATGCCCGTCGCGGCTTCGGGCAGCCAGTGGTCGCGCTCGACGATCCACCAGTCAGGGTGGATGGGGTCGGCGTTCGGGTCGTTGGAGAACTGGTACTGGTTGTACAGCCAGGAGTACTGCGACGTCAGTGTCATCGCCTTCTCCGCCTTGCCGCCGACGCTGATGCCGAGCGGCGCCGTGATCCCGCCTCCGGTGGGAGCGTCCGGAAGCGCGTACCGAACGGTGATGCCGTTCGTCGCGGCAGGGAGGGTGAACTCGACGTGCTGGCCGGGCGTGAGGCGCACGGCGCTGCGGCCGGATGCCTCCGCCGGCAGCGTGTACGCCGTGCGGCTCGGGCCGATGACGGTGCCGTTGGTGACGGCGTTCTCCGCCTCTTGCTCGATGAAGTTGACCGCGGCACCGCGGCCGGCGACGAGCGCCGGGTCAAGGCCGGCCCGGGTGGGCCGCGGCGCGGCTGCCGCCGTAGCGGGGCCGGCAGTCCCGGTCACGAGTGCGGCTGCGACGAGGGCGCCCGTCGCGAGGGCGCAGGAGCGGCGGCGGCGTCGGGACGTTCCGCCGGGAGAAGGTGCGGAGTGGGCCATGGATCGGACTCGCTTTCCGTAGCGCGGATTCGTCCTGCGGCGGGCGGCAGCCACCCCGACGGCGCTCCCTACCAGAGGCGCGAACGTACGCGCGCTACGACTTGCGTGCAAGAGTTTCGACAAAATTACGCACAATTTCTACAACACTGTGTTGATCCCGCTACTTGGGTTGAGTCCCAAGCCCCCCAGGCGTGACACCGGGGGGCGCGGCTAAGGTGGCGCCTATGACCGATATGCGTTTCCGTCGGCTCGGTGACTCCGGCCTCCAGGTCTCCGTCGTGGGGGTCGGCTGCAACAATTTCGGCGGCCGGGCGACTCGGGAGTCAGCGCTGCAGGTGGTCGATGCGGCGTTCGACGCAGGGATCAACCTTTTTGACACGGCTGACGTGTACGGCGGCAGCGGAGGCCACGGCGCCAGCGAGACGATCCTCGGCGAGGCGCTGGTCGGCCGGCGCGACGAGGCCGTGATCGCGACGAAGTTCGGGTTGCCGACGGGGGCAAGCCCACTAGAGGCCGGCGGGTCGCGTCGCTACGTGCACCGGGCGGTCGAAGCCTCGCTCCGGCGGCTGCAGACCGACTACATCGACCTGTATCAACTGCATCAGCCCGACCCGCAGACGCCGATCGACGAGACGCTGGGCGCCCTCGACGACCTGGTCCACCAGGGCAAGGTGCGCTACCTCGGCTCGTCGAACTTCGCCGGTTGGCAGATCGCCGACGCCGACTGGATGGCCCGCGACCGCGGGCTGACCCGTTTCATCTCCGCGCAGAACAACTACAACCTGCTCGAACGCGAGGTGGAGGCCGAGGTCATCCCCGCGTGCGAGGTATACGGCGTCGGCATGCTGCCCTACTTCCCCCTCGCGCAGGGCCTGCTCACCGGCAAGTACACGACGGTCGACGCGCTGCCGCCGGGCACCCGCCTGGGCAACGACCTCGAGCGGGCGCGTGATGTCATGACCGCCGACCGGCTCGAGCGGGTCGGCAAGCTCAGTTCTTTCGCCGCTGAGTGCGGCGTCTCGCTGCTGCACCTGGCGATCGGCGGGCTCAGCGCCCAGTCGATGGTCGCGTCGGTCATCGCGGGCGCGACCAATCCCGAACAGGTGCGAGCCAACGTCATAGCGGGTGTGTGGGAGCCCGGGCCTGACGAATTGGCGGCGCTCGACGAGATCGTGCCGCCGGTTCGGGCGTACTCGGCGAACTAGTCGGAGGCCGACGTGTTCGAGCGCGAACCGCACGCTGCTGAAGCCGCCCGCCTTGAGCAGACCGCGGCAGCGCTCGTGGCAGTGCAGAGTGCGTCGTTCGACCGTGCCAACGACGCGACGCGGACGTCCTATCCGCCGGAGCGCCGGATGTCCGGGGAGCAGCTGGTCGCCTACCTCGACGCCCGGCTCTACGCCGTCGTCGCGACGACGCGAGCCGACGGTCGCCCGCACGCGGCACTCTCGGCGTTCGCGCGCGTGGACATGCAGTTGTGGCTCCCGACGGTCTCCGGGTCCGCGCGCAGTCGCAATCTCGCCCGGCAGCCCGCGCTCTCGCTCGTCGTCAGTGACGGGGAAGGGCCCGACCACGCTGCGGTCGTCATCGACGGTACAGCGGACATCGTGCCTGTCACCGGCGCGCCGGCCGAGGTCGACGATGCCTACGCGGCAAAGCACGGCAGTAGCCCCGAATGGGCCAGCGAGTGGATCGTGGCGACGCCGACCAGGCTCTTCAGCTTCCGCGACGGCGACGCGATCCGCCTAGTCCCAGGCGATCGCGAGCTGGTGCTCCGGCACGTTGGGATCGATCGGCACCTGGCCGACGAAGTCGAAAATCGCGCGGATGTCGTCGCCGTCGGTCTCCGCGTCGACCTCCTCGTAGACGTCGAGGAGGCCGGGTGCTTCTGACGGCGTGTACAGCCGGGTGACCTCGGGGTCAACCTGCGCGATGCGCCCGTCGTGCGGCCCCCCGCGAAATCGCACGGGCGGGTCGTCGAGCAGTGCCATGTCGGGCTCCTTCGCGTCGGTCGTACGGCGGCCGTTCCCCGTGCGGTAGTCCTCAATCCCGGCGCCGACGTAGGGTCGTCATTATGGCCAACGACAGCGGTCGCACCGTCCGGCTCGAGCTCGATGACGCAACGCTACGCGAGTGGGACGCCGCGGTCATCGGCGTGCAGGACGACGGCGTCGTACTCGATCGCTCGGCGTTCTACCCAGGCGGCGGTGGGCAGCCGCCCGACCACGGCGTGCTGCTGTGGCAGGGGGTGCAGTCGCGTGTCGTCGGCGTACGCAAGGGCGACGACATCGTGGTGCAGCTCGCCGACGGTGACCCCGTGCCCGGCGTGGGTGTTGCGGTGCGCGGCGCGGTGGAGGACGCGCGGCGTACCGCGTTGATGCGCACTCACTCCGCGCTGCACCTGCTGGCCGGGGTGGTCCACCGGGAGTTCGGGGCGCTCGTCACCGGCGGCAACATGGAGCCGCTGTCAGGCCGGCTCGACTTCAACTTGCCGGAGATACCGGATGGCTTCAAGGAGCGCATCGCCGAGCAGTGCGCGGTCGAGGTGACCGCCGACCGGCGCATCGATGTACGCGTGCTGCCGCGGGACGAGGCGTTCCAGATCCCCGACATCATCCGGACGGCGACCAATCTGCTCCCGCCGGAGCTCACGGAAGTGCGCATCGTCGACATCGTCGGCCTCGATGCGCAGGCCGACGGCGGCACCCACGTGGCATCCACGCGCCAGATCGGCACGATCGACGTCGTCAAGGTCGAGAGCAAAGGCAAGGCCAACCGCCGCCTGCGCATCACCCTGGGCTGACGCCCGCAAGGGTGATCGATCGGCGCCAATTGCGGGGCGGCAGGATTGGCCGCGGATCTGGCGTTCGCCGCGCTGACCCGGTAGGACTGCGGGAGTTGCCCAAGCGCTGGAGGTATCGGATGGCCGTGCTGCGTGACGATCCTTATGGACAGTTCAACTTCCTGGTCGATCTCGGCTCGGGTGCGGCCGAGGGGCCGCGCGCGGGATTCCAGGAGGTGACCGGCCTCAGTACCGAGGTGACCGTCATCGAGTACCGCAACGGCAACGACAAGGCCAACCACGTGCGCAAGCTCACCGGCCTGACCAAGGCCAGCGACGTGACGCTCAAGCGCGGCATCATCGGAGAAACCGACCTGTTCGACTGGTTGCAGCAGGTGCGCGACGGCGACGTCAACGCCGTACGGACGGTGCAGATTCAGTTGCAGAACGAAGACCGCAGCGCCGTGGTCATGACCTGGCGGCTACACCGCGCGCGCATCATCAAGCACACGTCGGGACCGCTCAACGCGAAGGGGACGGACGTCGCGATGGAAGAGCTGGTGCTCGCCCACGAACGTCTCGACCTGGACTGATCCGGTGAGCGAAGTGCCAGGCGATCCGTTCACCGCGTTCAGCTTCCGCATCGAACTCTGGTTGCCCGGAGCAGCTGCCCCGCTGTGCGACGCAGCTTTCGCCGAATGCGAGGGGCTGGAACTGCGTTTCGACGTCGCCGGGATGAGGGAGGGCGGGCAGCCCGGCAGGCATCAGCTGCTCAGCTCGCCGGCGCCGCCCGGCCGGGTCACCCTGCGGCGCGGCATGACCGCGTCCATGGACTTGTGGCGCTGGTGCAGTGACGTGGCGCGGGACGGCGGTCCCAGGGCCAGATGCGACGTCGTCGTGCTCTCCCCGGACGGCACCGAGGAACTGGTGCGATTCGTGTTGCGGGGTGCCTTGCCGCTGCGCTTGCGCGGCCCGCACCTCAACGCCGCCGCCGGCGGCGTGGCGATCGAAGAGCTCGAGCTCGTGGGCGAATCGCTGTCGGTGTCATCTCCGGATTCGGGCGATGTTGAGCACGAGGCACCTGTCGCCCTGGCCGAACTCCGAGAACTCGATCCCTTGTTCGAGCGGGAGATCAACCAGAAGCGCTGGGTGCGCGCACACATCAACCCCGACTCGCTCGAGGTGTCGTACAGGAGTGCCGACGCGATTTCGGGAGGCGTCGGCACGGCGGCGTTGACCGTCGAACTCTGGGTGGATGCGACGGCCGCCACCCGCCCTCGACGAAGCTCCGACATTCACGAGTTGGTGGCGGCGTTCGCGTACTTCGTCACGCCGAGAGCTGCCCGCGGCAGCCGCGAGCCAGCAGCGCCCGCTGTCCGGTTCACCTGGGGCGCTCTCACCTTCGATGGGTACGTCGAAACGCTCCGTCACTCGTTCGGCCACTACTCGGCTGACGGCCGGCCGCAGCTCGCCCGGCTCAGCGTCGGCATGTCGCGGCCGTGGATCGACTCGCCGCCCGGCTAGCCCGGAGGACGCCGCCCGCTGCGCGTGCGCTAGGGCACCTGAGCGAGCAGCGGCCATGGGTAGCCGCGAGCCGCGCTTTCGGCAACGGTCTCCGCGACGGCGGTGCGCCAGGCTTTGGTCGGCCGGTAGCCAAGCTTGCGTCGCGCGTACTCGTTGGTGATCGGCCAGTCACGGGCGACGTGCACGATAGACCGGGTGAGGAACGGCGACGAACCTGGCAACACCGGATGCAGCGCCTCCATCAAAGCGCCGAAGGCCGCGCCCGCTCCGTAGGGCACGCTGACCCGGGGACGCGGCACGCCGGCAGCCTCGGCAACGCACGTGATGACCTCCCGGACCGTCGGCAGGTCCGGACCCCCGATGGTGAACGACTCGTAGTCGGCGAGGCCGGCCGCTGTGGCAGCCAGGGCGAACGCCTCCCCCAGGTCGGTGTCCGCGACGACAGGCATGCGCGCCCGACCGCCGCCCAGCCATGGCACGAGCCGGGTCCTCAGCCGCGGTATCAGCGCGGGCACGAGTCCCGCCTGGTTGCCCGCACCGACGAAGTGACCCAGTCGCATGGTGATCATCTGCGTGCCGCGATGGCTGTTCGCCCGCATGAAGTGCTCGACGTCGACCAACCGATCAAGGTGCGGCCAGAACCCGGTGTGAGTGGCGGGTGCGAAGTCGTCGACCGTGGTGCGCCCACCGGCCTCCTCTGTGGCGCCGGGCGTGGCAGCGATGACCACCGAGCTGGTCTGGATGAATCGCCGCACCCCGGCACTGATCGACGACTCGATGAGGTCGACGTTCGGCTCGAAGAAGTGGCTCTGCTCAAGTGCCTGGTGTCCCCAGAAGCTCCCCCACGTGCCGGTGTGGCACACGACATCGACATCGCGCACGACCTCCCGGCGGTACGCCGGATCGCGGAGATCTCCGGCGCGAACCGCACCGGCGAAACCAGCCTGCAGCCGTGAGGGCGTGCGGCAGGCGGCGATCACCGCAACGTCGGATCTGCCGG
>JBDSAK010000291.1:0-19284 GCA_039922195.1 Mycobacteriales bacterium | reverse complement strand
TCGACGTTGCCGGATTCCGTGCTCGTCTCGCCGTTGTCCGCCGTACCGGCAGGGATGGCCGGGGCGTCGTTCACGCATGAAGAGTTCTATCCATCGACATCGGCCACAGCGCTGCGCACGGGGGTGCCAGTAGCCGAGGAGGACTATGCGCGCCGCGCGCACGCCCTCGGGGTGGCGGGGATGGTGACGTACGGCTTGCGCAGCGCCGTGTCCGTACCGATGACGAGTGCCGGCAGCTTCACCGGCGTGCTGTACGCCGCCGACGCGCAGCCGCTGCGTTTCGGCGAGAGTGAGATCGCGTTCCTGCAGCAGCTGGCGAACGTTCTGAGCAGCGCGATGTCCCAGTCGGCCAGCAAGCAGAAGGTCCTTTTTCAGGCCAGGCACGACGCACTCACCGGCCTGCCCAACCGGGGGGTTCTGCGAACTGCGATCGAGACGAGCCTGGCGGCGGCACTTCCGGCGGGCGGGGAAACCGGGCTGCTCCTGTTGGACCTGGACGGCTTCAAGGATGTCAACGATTCGCTTGGTCACGCCGCGGGAGACCTGGTTCTGGAGCAAGTTGCCATGCGGCTGTCCGCGGCGGCCGGGAAGGGGAGTCTGGTCGCTCGTCTGGGGGGCGACGAATTCGCCGTGTGTTTCGGCGCGCGTACATCTGCTGCCCAACTGGAGGCGGCTGCCGACCGGCTCACGGGCGCGCTGCTGACGCCGTTCGATGTGGCGGGTCTGGGTGTTCCGCTGTCGGCAAGTATCGGGCTGGTCGTGGCGCCTGACCACGGTTCGGACGCATCAACGCTGTTGCGGCACGCCGACGTGGCCATGTACCGGGCCAAAGCACAACGCACCGGATGGGCGATGTACGACGAACAGGTCGATCACGCGCGCGCCGTGCGGCTCACGTCGATCAGCGAACTCCGGCAGGCGATCCGCGACGGGGATCTCGAACTGCACTACCAGCCGATCGTGACCCTGAGCGATGGCCGGTGCGCCGAGGTTGAGGCCCTGGTTCGGTGGCGGCACGCGACGCGGGGACTGATCTATCCCGGCGACTTCGTACCGTTGGCCGAGCAAACCGGGTTGATCGGCGAGCTCACAGCATGGGTGATAGAACGCGCGGTTTCCGACCTGGAAGGTTGGCGTGGCCATGGCAGGCCGTTGCGGTGCGCGGTCAATCTCAGCGTCGACGCACTCACCCACCGGTCGATTGCGCGTGATCTGGTCGACCGCGTCATCGAGCACCGCGACATCATCACGGTCGAGATCACCGAATCCGCGCTGGCCGACGCCCGGGCCACCCGGACGCTGCGTGAGTTGGCCGCCGCGGGTGTGTCCTGCGCCATCGACGACTTCGGCACCGGCTACTCGTCGCTGGCGGCCTTGAAATCGCTGCCCGTCTCCACCTTGAAGATCGACCGGGAGTTCGTCCGTGATCTGGTGAGTTCCAGCCAGGACCTGGCGATCATCAGGTCGGTGGTGCAGTTGGCAGCGGCCCTCTCGCTGGCGGTGATCGCTGAGGGCGTCGAAACGCTGGCGACGGGGGAGCGCCTGGCAGAGATGGGTATCGAACTCGCCCAGGGCTTCTACTACGCGCGGCCGATGCCGGCGGCGGACGTCGGAGCCTGGCTCGCCGCCCACGACAGCAGCCGGCCGGCGGACCGTCGCTAAGGCGTCTGGGACGACCCGCAATCACCCGTTTGGAGCAGTCAGTCCTACGCCGCCCGCAGTCGATGACATACGGACGACGACAAGGAGGTCTGCTGGATGAGCGCGCCGATGGTGTCCCGCCGCACAGTTGTGCGGGCGACCGCCGTGACCGGAGCCGCGATGCTCGCCGCACCCGCGGGCGTGGCCATTTCCGGAGCTGCCAGCGCCGCGCCGCCGCCACCTCTCGCGCTTTCGAACGATCCGGTGATCCACACGCTGCGTCGGCTGACGTACGGGCCGTACCCCGGCCTGATCGACACCCTGCGCAAGACCGGTGTGAAGGCGTGGCTGGACGCGCAGCTCCAGCCGCACAAGATCCCCGATACGAATGTCGACGCGATCCTCAAGACGCAATTCCCCCACATGCTGCTCAGTAGTGCGCAGATCCGCGCCCGGTACCCCGACAAGGCGTGGCAGGCGATGCAGCAGCTCAAGCAGGCCACCATCATCCGGGGTGTCTGGTCGCAGCGGCACCTGCAGGAAGTCGTGCACGGATTCTGGAGTGACCACTTCTACACGCACCCCGTCGACGGCGTTGCGCTCTGGGGCAAGTTCGACGAGGACAAGCGCCTCCGCGCGAACACGTTCACGTCCTTCGGCCGGTTGCTGCACCTGAGCGCGAGCAGCCCGGCGATGCTGTGCTTCCTCAACAACGACCAGTCGAGCGAAGACGACATCAACGAGAACTACGGGCGCGAGTTGCTCGAGCTGCACACCGTCGGCCTCGCCGGAGGCTACTCCGAGGCCGATGTCCGCAATGCCGCACTGGCCATGACGGGGTGGACCTACGACAAGGAGACGCTCGCCTTCAGGTACAACCCGAAGCTGCACTACAACGGCTCGCTGAAGGTCATCGGCTGGACTCACCCCAACATCGACGGCACCGCCGGCGGAATCGAGACGGGCCGGTCGCTGCTCAACTACCTCGCCGCACACCCGGCGACAGCGCGGCACATCTCCACCAAGTTGTGCCGCAGGTTGATCAGCGACTCACCGCCTGCGTCGATCATCGCGAGTACGACGAAAGTGTTCGTCGCCTCTAAGGGATCGGTGCCCGCGCTGCTGCGGCACATCGTCGCGTCACCGGAATTCGCCGCATCGTCGGGCCAGAAGGTACGCCGGCCGTTCGACATGGTGGCCGCATCGGTTCGCGCGACCGGTGGTCGCTACCGCGGCGAGGCAGGCGAGCAGGGCGCCAACGACCTGCTCTGGCGGATGAGCGACATGGGCCATGCCCCGTTCGAATGGATCGACCCCGACGGGTACCCCGATACCGGCGCCGCGTGGCTCAGCTCGGTCGGCGTACTCGGCCGCTGGAACACGTCACTGGCCATAGCCGGCAACTGGTTCAAAGGCGTGGAGATGAAAGACGCCAAGACCCTCGCCGGCGGCAAGGACCGACCGGCGAAAGCTGGTCCGCTCGTCGATGCACTCACGATTGCGTTGACCGGTCAGCGGTTCCCTCGGGCCCATCGCGCGGCCATCATCGAGTATCTCGGCGCGAGCGAGTCGACGATCCTCGACGACGACACGTTGCGCTGGCGCGGGCCGCGGATCATCGCGCTCATCCTTGCCTCGCCGTACATGCAGGTCCGATGACCACCGCGGCGAACGAAACCCAGGAGCGTGCAGTGTCCCAGCGTGCAGTGTCCCAGCGTGCAGTGTCCGAGTGCGAGATGTCGGACCGGCCCGATGCGATGTCGCGTCGCTCGCTGCTGAAACGGTCCGGTGGCGTGGCGCTCGCCGTCGCCGCAGCGCAGGTCGTTCGCGCGCCGGCGGCGGCAGCGGTACCCGCGACGGATCGGTTCGTCCAGGTGTTCCTGCGCGGCGGCATGGACGCGCTCAACGCGGTGGCTCCGGTGGCCGACCCGGCGTACGCCGCCGCGCGGCCCGGAATCGCCGTGCCCGCCGGCGCTTTCCTGCCTCTTGACAGCACTTTCGGCTTGCACCCCGCACTCGCCGCGCTGCTGCCGATGTGGGCGGCGGGGGAGCTCGCGTTCGTGCACGCCGTCGGCAATCCGCTCGGTGATCGCAGCCACTTCGAGGCGCAGGACGCCGTCGACTGCGGCGTTCCGATCTCGAGTTCGGTGCGCACCGGCTGGCTCGCGCGACACCTGACCGCCCGCGGGCAGACCCCCGCGGCGTTACGCGCCGTCGGCATCGGCGAGACCCAGAACATGTCGCTGCAGGGCCAGCGCAACGCCGTCACCATCCGCGCGCTGAGCAAGTTCAAGGTCCACGTCGGTGACGGCGACCGTGTTGCCTACGAGCGAGCGATCCGCCAGCTGCACACCGGTTTCGGCCATCCGCTGGCAAGCAACGGCATCGCCACGCTGTCCGCACTGGGCGAGGTCCGCGGGCTCAACCAGCCGCAGTACGCGACGTTGCCGACAGCCGAGTACCCAGATTCGAACTTCGGCAAGGCACTGCGCAACATCGCGCAGTGCGCGAAGGGCCCCGTCGGTTTCGAGGCGGCCACCGTCGACATCGGCGGCTGGGACCACCACACCGACATGGGGGACCACATCAACGGTGAGCTCGCACGCAAGCTCGCCGATCTGGCCACCGCGCTGTCCGCGCTGCGCACTGACCTCGGCCCGCTCTGGGCGGAGACCACAGTCGTGGTCGTCAGCGAATTCGGGCGCCGGGTCGAGGAGAACGGTGACGGCGGCGTCGACCACGGCAATGGTGGCCTGATGATGGTTCTCGGCGGAGGAGTGCGCGGCGGCAAGATCTACGGCAACTGGCGCGGCGTACACACGTCGGTCCTCGACCATGGCGACCTGCCGGTGACGACGGACTGGCGCAACGTGTACGCCGAGATCGTCTCCTCGCGCCTGGGCAACGGCAACAACCTCGGAGCCGTGTTCCCGGGCCTCAAGCCCAGCTTCCTCGGCCTGGCCAACGCCCGCTGAGCACAGTCAACTCCTCCGGATGTGCGCGGCGACGGTGAGTCGCCACCGGTGTCGTCAGTGCCACGTGGTAGAACGGTTGGGCGGCCGGAAGCGACCGTGACGACGATCTTGCTGCACAGATCCACCCCATGTGACCGCTAGACGCCCGGCCGCCTTCCCCTCGCGCCGCACGCGCCTGCACGTTCTGCCCGTGCGCCCGGAGAGGAGCCAACGCCAAGCCCATGTCCGGCGACTCCTTCGTGCACCTGCACACCCACACCGAGTACTCGATGCTCGACGGCGCCGCGCGCGTCAAGGACCTGTTCGAAGAGGCCGGTCGGATGGGCATGCCCGCGCTGGCGATGACCGACCACGGCAATATGTTCGGCGCCTTCGACTTCTACAAGCAGGGCAAGGCCGCCGGTGTGAAGCCGATCATCGGCATCGAGGCCTACCTCGCGCCCGGCAGCCGGTTCGACCGCACCAGCGTCGGTCTGGGCGGCGCCGCCGACAGTAAGGGTGACAAGTACACCCACATGACGATCCTGGCGTCGTCGAACGAGGGTTACGCCAACCTGATCAAGCTTTCCAGCCTGGCCAGCCTCGAGGGCTACTACTACAAGCCGCGGATGGACAGGGAACTGCTCAGCCGGTACGCCGGTGGGCTGATCGGGATGAGCGGCTGCGCGTCGTCCGAGGTCAACCGGCTGCTGCAGCAAGGCAATTACGCCGCTGCGAAGCAGTCGATGAGCGATTACGCGGACATCTTCGGCAAGGACCACTTCTACGTCGAACTGATGCGCCACGGACTCGACATCGAGCTGCAGACGCTGGGCGACCTGATCAAGATCGGCAAGGAGCTCGGCCTCAAGTCCGTCGCCACCAACGACCTGCACTACACCCGCAAGGAAGACTCTGTCGCGCACGAGGTGCTGCTGTGCGTCCAGACGGGCGCGACGATTGCCGACCCCAACCGGTTCAAGCTCGACGCCGACGAGTTCTACCTCAAGAGCGCCGAGGAGATGCGCCACCTGTGGCGCGACGAGGCCGGCGCCTGCGACTCGACGCTGGAGATCGCCGAGAGCTGCGATCTGACGATCGTCGAGGACAAGCGGTTGCTGCCGCGCTTCGACGTACCGGCCGGCGAGACGGAAGAGACCTGGTTCCGCGCCGAGACGATTCGCGGGATGCACCAGCGGTGGGGAGCCGATCCGACGGCCGAGCAGCGCGCGCAGGTCGACTTCGAGATCTCCGTGATCAACCAGATGGGCTTTCCTGCGTACTTCCTGATCGTCGCCGACCTGGTGTCGTACGCGAAGAAGACCGGGATCCGGGTCGGACCCGGGCGTGGTTCGGCGGCGGGGTCGTCGGTGTCCTATTGCCTGGGCATCACCGAACTCGACCCGCTGAAGTACGGCCTGGTGTTCGAGCGCTTCCTCAACCCCGAGCGCGTGTCGATGCCCGACATCGACATCGACTTCGACGAACGCCGGCGCGGCGACATGATCCGCTACGCGACCGAAAAGTACGGCGAAGAACGCGTTGCGCAGATCGTCACCTACTCGACGATCAAGGCGAAGGCGGCGATCCGCGACTCGTCGCGGGTGCTCGGGATGCCCTACGCCGTCGGCGACCGCATCTCCAAGCTGATGCCGGCGAATGTCATGGGCCGCGACGTCCCGCTCGGCGACTGTTTCGACTCCACTGCCGCGCGGTACGGCGAGGCCGGGGAGTTGCGCAAGGCGTACGACGAGGATCCCGATGTCAAGCGGGTCATCGACACCGCGCGCGGCCTCGAAGGACTGAAGCGCCAGGCCGGCGTACACGCCGCGGGTGTCGTCATCTGCCGCGACCCGATCACCGACCACATACCGGTGTGGCGGCGCGAGGCGGACGGCGCGGTCATCACGCAGTTCGACATGGGCACCTGCGAGAAGCTGGGCCTGCTCAAGATGGACTTCCTCGGCCTGCGCAACCTCACGGTGCTCGATGATTGCCTCGAACACATCAGGGACAACCGCGGTGAGGAGGTCGTCCTCGAGACCGTTGCGCTCGATGATCCGGAGCCGTATGCCCTGCTGTGCAAGGGCGAATCGATCGGTGTCTTCCAGCTCGAAGGCGGGCCGATGCGCTCGCTGATGCGCTCGCTGCAGCCGGACAACTTCGAGGACATTTCCGCACTCATCGCGCTGTACCGTCCGGGACCGATGGGCGTCGGCGCGCACATCGACTTCGTCGAGCGCAAGCACGGCCGTAAGCCGCTGACGCCGATCCACCCCGAGCTGGCCGAGCCGTTGCAGGAGGTGCTCGGTGACACCTACGGCGTCATTGTGTACCAGGAGCAGGTGATGGCGGCCGCGCAGAAGGTTGCCGGCTACACGCTCGGCCAAGCCGACCTGCTGCGCCGCGCGATGGGCAAGAAGAAGAAGGAGATCCTCGACAAGGAATACCTCCCCTTCCGTGACGGCATGCGTGCCGGCGGCTATAGCGACGCGGCGATCGCGAAGCTGTGGGAAGTGCTCGTGCCTTTCGCCGACTACGCCTTCAACAAGGCGCACTCCGCCGGCTACGGGCTCGTCAGCTATTGGACGGCGTACCTCAAGGCAAAGTATCCGAGCGAATACATGGCCGCGCTGCTCACCAGCGTCAAGGACGACAAGGACAAGAGCGCCCTCTACCTCAACGAATGCCGGCGAATGGGCATCAAGGTGCTGCCGCCCGACGTCAACGAGTCGGACCGCAACTACACGCCGCGCGGCACCGACATCCGCTTCGGACTGTCGGCGATTCGCGACGTCGGCGGCAACGTTGTCGACTCGGTCATCCGCACCCGCAAGTCCAAGGGCAAGTTCGCCGACTTCGGCGACTTCCTGCGCAAGATCGAGCCCGCTGCCTGCAACAAGAAGACGGTCGAGTCGCTCATCAAGGCCGGTGCGTTCGACTCACTCGGTCACAGCCGACGCGGCCTGCTCTCGGTGCATGGCGAGGCGATCGACCAGTGCATGGATACCAAGCGGGCCGAAGCGATCGGGCAGTTCTCCCTGTTCGGCGCCGTCGACACCGAGGGAGTCACCGACGAGTCGGCCGAGATCGTCGTACCGATGCAGGAGTGGGACAAGACGACGCTGCTCGCATTTGAGCGGGAGATGCTCGGGCTGTATGTCAGCGACCATCCGCTATTCGGTGTGGAGCATGTGCTCGCCGCCAACAGCGACACGTCGATCGCGCTGCTCACCGCGGACAGCGCCGGCGACGGCACGATCGTGACGGTCGGCGGCATCCTGTCGTCGGTCACGCGCAAGGTCACCAAGCAGGGCAACAGCTGGGCCGTCGCCACCTTGGAGGACCTCGAGGGTGCCATTGAGGTGATGTTCTTCCCGGCTACCTACAACTCCTGCGCGACGCAGCTGACCGAGGACGCCGTCGTGTGCGTCAAGGGGCGACTGGACAAGCGCGAGGACATCCCGAAGTTGATCGCGATGGAACTGCGCGTCCCTGACATCTCCCAAGGCCCGCGCGGCCCAGTGGTGGTGAAGCTCGAGGCGGCGCGCTGCACCGGGCCGGTCGTCGAGGGGCTCAAGGACGTGCTGCGCACCCATCCCGGCACGACCGACGTACACCTGCACCTCGTCGGCGGCGTCCGCACGACGGTCCTGCGCCTCGACGATGGCCTGCGAGTGGGAGCCTCGCAGTCACTGTTCGCCGACCTCAAGGCATTGCTCGGCCCAGGGTGCCTCAGCGCCTGAGTCAGCTTCAGCGCCTGCCCCAGCGGCCGGCAGCTAGCGCATTACCTCTGACGTAATCGACGGTGGTGTCGCTGCCCCTGATCCTGATCGGGTCAGCACGACCCTGCGGCAGAAAGGTCAACGTCATGACAGCGACGGCGACGAACGTGGACACGGCTATCGACTCGTCCTGGCAGCGAACAGCAAGGCTGGGCATCGGTGCCGACGCGGCCGCCAGCGGCGCATTGAGCCTGCTGCTGCTCGCTTCTGCCAGCGGGCTCGACAGCGCTTTGGGCATCGGCTATCCCGTCCTGCTCGGCCTCGCCGCCGTGCTGATGGCGTGGGCCGTCGAGTTGGGGTGGACCCTGCGCCGACTGTTCATTTCCCCCGCCGCACTTCGCGGGGTGATCGCATTCAACGCGATCTGGGTAGTGGCCAGTGCGGTTGTCGTGGCCGCGGGATGGGACGGGAGGACGGCTCTGGGCACAGCCTTCGTCGTCTTCCAGGCGCTCGCGGCAACGGGGTTCACGCTGATCCAAGTCAAGGCTTTCATGGCGTCGGGCGGGCCTCATCGCCTCGGCTAGGGTCGACCTCGTGACGATGGGCGAAGCACTGCATAGCTCGGTGGGCACGCTCATCCGTGAATGGCGGGGCACGCGTCGGCTGAGCCAGTTGGAGCTGGCTCTCGAGGCCGACATCTCCACCAGGCATCTGAGTTTTGTCGAGACCGGGCGCTCGATGCCCAGTCGCGAGATGGTGTTGCTACTCGCAGATCGACTCGATGTTCCGTTGCGTGCCCGCAACCAGTTGTTGCTCGCCGGCGGCTACGCACCGGTGTACCCGGAATCGGCCTTGGACTCGGCGCCCATGTCTGTGGTGCGTGCCGCGCTTCGCCGGTTGCTGGCCGGCCACGATCCGTATCCGGCGGCGGTCGTCGATCGCTTCTGGAACCTGGTGGATTCCAACGAAAGCGCAGCCATCCTCACCGCTGGGGTCAGCGCGGAGTTGTTGACCCCGCCGGCGAACGTGCTTCGCATCACGTTGCATCCGGAAGGGCTGGCCCCACGGATCGTCAACTTCGGAGAGACCCGCTCGCACCTTCTCGGCCGGTTGCGCCGGCAGGTGTCTGTGTCGAACGACGCTGGGCTCGCCGAGCTGTACGCCGAGTTGGCCGGCTACCCGTGCGGCGACCACGTGCCCGAGGTGGAGGTGCCCGGTCCCGGGGACGTCGTCATTCCGTTACGACTGAGATTCGAGGGGCACCAGCTCTCCTTCCTCAGCACGATCGCGACGTTCGGCACCCCGCTCGACGTCACTGCGGCTGAGCTCATCATCGAGTCCTTCTACCCGGCGGACGACCTGACAGCCCAGGTGTTACGTCAGCGGCCGGCCACGCAGTTGCCTGAAACGGGAAACGACACCGCCGCAACACATTAAGCACCCCTCGCGCGAGTGCATCGAGTCGCCTGACATTTGCATGTTCGGGTTGCTGAGTCACCCACCGCTCAGCACGGCGGCGGGTCGTTGCCGCTGCTGGTGTCCGGCAGCGGAACGGTGTTAGAGGACTCGCCGGCTGAGGTGTCGTGCGCGGCCGCGGCTGACTGGTCCGCGGTGTTGGTTGGTTGTGTCGTGTCGTTTTCGGTGGGGCCGGTGTGGTCGTCGTCGCCGGTGTGCCAGGCGGCCCAGTCCGGGCCGTTACCGGTGGTGTCACTGGAGTTCAAGCCGTGAGCGGCGGTGTGTGCGTCGATCCAGTCGGGGTGGTCCCAGCGGGCGTCGGCCTGCTCGCCGTCCCGCTCGGCTGCGTCGGCGTCGGCGTGGGCGTCGTCCAGGGCGGCCTGTTCGCGTAGCGCGCGGAGGTGCGCGGTGTGTTCGGGGCAGTGGTCGACGGCGGGCCGGTGGTAGGTGTGGCCAGTGCTGGTGGTCCAGGTCGCCGAGCCGTCGGGGTGGCTGACGAGGTGGACGTCACCGGCGGTTTTCTGCCGATGGTTGCGCCGGCACAAGGCGCCGCAGTTCGCGCTGCTCGTCGCGCCGCCGCCGCAGCCGCCGTGTCGGTCGCCGTGGCTGGTCGGGTCGCAGGGCTGGGCGTGGTCGCCGTGGACGTCGCCGTCGCCGCGGGGCTCGTCGGGCTGCGGGTGCTGGTAGGGCTGGGCGTGGTCGATGTCGCAGTGCCGGGCGGCGCGGGCGCAGGTCGGGAAGCGGCAGGTGCGGTCGCGGGCGGTGATGAACTCGGCGAGTTCGGCGTCCGGGCGGTACGTCGTCCGGCCGTAGTCCAGCAGCGCGCCGCTGACCGGGTCGGTGACCAGCCGGTGCCAGTCGCCGCCGGCGGCGAGCCGGCGGGCCATCACCGGCGGGATCGGGCCGTAGCCATCCAAATGACCAGGATGGTCGGCGAGCCCGAACAGGGTCGCCGAGTCGAGTGTCATCCCGACGCGTGGGCGCATCCGCTGCTCGGCGGGCAGGCCGGGGTCGGCGAGCGCCGCGGTGAACACGGCGGTGAACGCGTCAGCGCGCAGCACGTCGATCGGCCGGTCGTCGCCGTCGGCGCGGGAGCGGCGCGCGAGGGCGGTCAGAGCGCGCAGCGCTGTCGCGGCCTCGTCCGCGGTCAGCGTCGCCTGCATCGTGGCCATCCCGTGCGGCTCGGCCCACATCAGCACGCGGCGGCCGCCGACCGCGGCCAGGTGCTGCTCGTCGGCGGTCTGCGGGTCGGCGGCGAGCACCGCCCGGGCCACCCGGTGGCGGAAGCTGGTCAGCGTCTCGAACGACGGCGCGCCTTCCGCGGTGATCCGTTCCACCGCCACGGCCGCCGCGTCATCCAGGGTGGCGACCGCGTCCGCGACCGCTTTCGCATGCCAGTAGGTCAGCTCCCCACGCTCCAGCGCGCCCAGGGTGCGAGGCAGCCGGCCGGTCAGCTCCCGGGCCACGTCCAAGCGCGCGCCGCCCGTCGCGCTGGACAGCCGCAACGCCAGCGCGACGTGCTCCCGGCCGACGTCGTCGCGGTCACTGTCAAACCGGCCAGGAGCCGCCGGCGGTGGGCTCGCGCCGCCGACAGCGACGATCCCGGCCTGTGCCTGCGCGTCGAACCAGCCGCGGTGCCGCTCCCACGACGTCAGCCAGCTCACCCGGTCATGCGCGTCCAGCGACGACACGTCGATCGCGTGCAGCGCCGCCAACGACTGCGCGGACGGCGCCAGCCCGGCGATCCGCGCCAGCACAACCCGCGGAGGCTCCAGGGGACGCAGCCGCAGCACCCGCGCGCTGCCGAGCGTCTCTGCCGCACCCGCGAGCACCCGCGCGAGCCGCGCGGACGCGGCGCGCTGCTGCTGCGCCGGCGGAGACAGCTCTGAGTCGAACATGTGTTCGAGTGTAGTAGACGGGTCCGACAAGCCGTCGGGCGCCGAGATAACTGTGGACAGCCCACGCCAGAAATGTGCGGAACCCGAGAAGGCAGGCCGGTGGGCGCTGGTCTGCGAATGCTCGGCATGGCCCAGGTAGACGCCCAGCGATTCCGCGGTGGACTGGCTTCGCCTCGGCCGGCGCCCGCTGAGTCGCCGGCTAGTTCGCCTCGGCCGGCGCCCGCTGGGTCGCTGGCTAGTTCGCCTCGGCCGGCGCCCGCTGGGTCGCCGGCTGGTTCGCCGGCTGGTCTGACGCAGGAGTTGCCCGCTGGGCCGACGCAGGATGAGCTGCGTGGGGGAATGACGCGACGACGGTGCTGCGCTGGACTCCTCGGGTCGGTCGGCGTCGCATTCCTTTCGGCGTGCAGCCGGGGTGCCTCTGACCGCAGCAGTCCTTTTGACACCAACCGTTTTGCTGATGCCAATTCTTCTGTATCGACGTTGTTGTTGGGCTCGCTCTGGCTCGGCGGTGATGCGCTGCCGGTGCTCGACGGCGCCGTCCTTGTCGATGCATCAGGGAAGGTGATCGCGGCGGGTCCCGCGGCTTCGATCGACGCCCCGGTCGGCGTACGCGGGATCGGCGGCCCCGGTTCGTGGATCGGCCCGGGCATGGTCCATGCGCACGTGCATCTGGCGTTCGGTACGCCGGCGGAGGCGCTTCGCGGCGGACTCGTGGGCGTACGCGATCTCGGCGCGCCGACCACCAGGGCGCTCGACTGGCAAACGAGGACACCGCGCCAGGGGGCGACCGACGTGTCGGTCGCCGGACCGCTACTGACGGCCCCGGGCGGATACCCGTCAAAGGGCTGGGGCGCGCAGGGGTTCGCAGCGTTCGTCGACTCACCGGCGGCGGCGCGGCAGATCCTCGAGAGCCTCGCCCGCGACGGCGTCGACTTGGTCAAGGTCGCTCTCGAACCGTCGGCGGGCGACGTACCGACGCTCGGGCAGCTGCGTGCTGTGGTCGACGCCGCGCACGCCGCCGGATTGGCAGTGACCGCGCACGCCTTGAACCGCGACATGGTGCACCTGGCACTCGACGCCGGCGTCGACGAGCTGGCGCACACGCCGACGCAACGGCTACGTCCGGCCGACATAGAGCGGCTGGCGAAGTCCGGCATCCCGGTCGTGTCCACCATCGAAACGCACTACAGCGGTACGCCGACGAGTCCGGTCCTCATCAACGCCGCCGCATTCGTCGCAGCCGGCATCCCGCTCATCTACGGAACCGATCTCGGCAACGCAGGCACGTCGCCCGGCGTAGACGGTCGTGAGTTGCAGCGGTTGGCTGACGCGGGGCTCGGCTGGTTCGGCGCCCTGCGCGCCGCGACGCAGGGATCTGGACGGGCGGCCGGCATGCGCAACCACCCCGGCGTCATAGCCGTCGGGGCACCTGCCGAGCTGCTGCTCCTTCCCGCTGACCCGCAGCAGGACAAGAAGTCGTGGTCTCGCGCCACCGCTATGTACGTCGCCGGGCGGGTGGTGACCCAACCGGGCTAGGAGATCCTCTTCGCCAGCATCGCTGCTACCGACTGCGGCAGCGATATGTCGACGGCCGACTGACCGCTCGTCTCGACCAGCCAGACCAGGTCGCCGACGCGAAACAGGATCGAGGCTATTTCGGCAATGTCGCCCTCGGCCAGTTTCTCCTTGAACGCGAAGGATTCTTCGCCGACGGTCGGGATCGTCACCGGCTCGGTGTCAACCGCGGACTCGCGCTTCTCGCGCGCGAAGTTCGCCCTGGCGCCGTCGTTGTCTCGGAAACGGGTGACCAGGACTGACACGAAATCACCACCGGATTCGGACGCGAACTGCGCGGTGTAGCCGTCACGGAACCGCTCTCGCTCGAGTGCGGCGGTAGCGGACTGGGGATCAGGGGCAAGTTCGGCGAATGCGGCGATGTCGAGCGGTCCGGCCTCGCCCTCGACGGGCGCGAAGCCAGCCGGGAGCTCGGCCGCGGTCGGCACGAGCTCGACCAGCGCGCCAGGGGGCAAAGCAACCTCGGCGGAGGCTCCCACGCCGCTGTCGGCCGGGGCCTGCGCGCCGCTGGGCGAGGAGACGGCAGTCGGAGCGATCGACTTCAGTTGATCGCCTGTCTTACTGCCCGCCGAGCAGGCGGCGAGGCATCCGAGAACTGCGGCGGCGAGAAGTGTTCGATGGGTCACCATTGGCATGCATTGTCGCGCATGTCTGCGCGCTACCCTCGTTCGACAGCGCAACCGAAGGGGACATGGCGAGCGACGACGGTCAGGCGAACGCGTTCGCCGTCGACCGGTTGACCCGCAGGTACGGCGACGTGGTCGCCAACAACGAGATCTCGCTGACCGTCGGCCGCGGGGAGATCTTCGGGTTGCTCGGCCCGAACGGCGCCGGCAAGTCGACACTCGTGCGCCAGCTCGTCGGCCTGCTGCGCCCCGACAGCGGCAGCGTCAGGGTCTTCGGCCGCGACCTCGCAGCGGAGCGCGG
This sequence comes from Mycobacteriales bacterium, assembly GCA_039922195.1. Lineage (GTDB taxonomy): Bacteria > Actinomycetota > Actinomycetes > BP-191 > BP-191 > JBDTYE01. Next base: position 5,109 of record JBDSAK010000291.1, on the reverse strand, counting down.
GCTCGCCGCTCGGGCCACGGCGTACCTCGCGCAGGAAGAGCCCGCACTCGACGACATGGACGTCACCACTGCAGTGGAGCTCACCGGCCGCTTGCGGGGCGCGCCGAAAGCGCAAGCGCGGCAGGCCGCGACGCTACTGCTCGAGGAGGTCGGCCTGGGCGAGCTGGCGAAACGTACCGTCGGCAAGCTGTCCGGCGGCCAGCGACGGCTCGTCGGTGTCGCCACCGCACTCGTCGGCGACCGGCCGATTCTGGTGCTCGACGAGCCGACGACAGGCCTCGATCCCGTGGCCCGGCGCGCGGTCTGGTCGGCAATCGAGAAGCGACGGGCCAGCGGTACGACGATCGTCCTCGTCACGCACAACGTGCTGGAAGCCGAGACGGTGCTCGATCGAGTCGCCGTACTCGAGGCCGGGCGCGTGATCGCCTGCGACAGCCCGGGACGGCTCAAGGCTGAACTGTCCGCTGACGTCCGCCTGGACATCGTGTGGCGCGGCGATCCGCCGTTGGACGACGCTGCCGTCGCCGAACTCGCCGCCCGCTCGGTGCAGATCGGCCGGCGGTGGAGTGCGCGGCTCCCGGTGGATCTCGCCCGCGAGACGCTCGGGCGGCTGACCGCGGGGCCCGCGTTCGAAGCGATCGACGACTTCTCCCTCGCCCCACCGTCACTCGAGGACGTCTACCTCGCCCTCGGTGGCAGCGCAGACGACTTGGAACGCGCATGACCCCCCGACCGGAGATCGGGGTGCCGACGCCGTTCGGGCCGGCTCTTGCGGCGGTGTACGCGGGAACTCTCGCGAGAGCACGCGCCGCGCGAGCACCGCTCCTGTTCGTCGCCAGCCTGCAGTCGATCGGCTTGATCGTCCTCATGCGATTCATCGTCCCGACGAACGCCCAGCCCGAACATGCGCAACTCGTCGCGGGTGCGGTCATCCTGGTGGTCGCATTCGTGGCGCTGAATCTGCTTGCGCAACGCATCGGGGCACTCAAAGCGCGCGGCGCACTCGACTACTACGCGGCCTTGCCGGTGCCGCCGGCGGCAGTGGTGCTGGGTCTCACCTGCGGCTACGCGACATTCACGCTGCCCGGCACCCTCATCACCGCAATCGTCGGCGTCGCCATCTACGACCTCCCGTTCGCGCACGCCTGGGTGCTCGTGCCCGCGGTGGTGCTGGCTGGCGCGGCTCTTGCCGGGTTGGGCGCGGTCATCGGTCTGCTGATGCCGCGGCCAGAGATCGCGACCATGGCCGGACAGCTCGGCATGACCGCCGTACTGATGCTCGACCTATGGCGCGCGGCGCGGCTGCCCGACGCGCTGCGCGTGGTGCGCGCCGCCGTACCGAGCACGTTCGCCGTGGATGCGCTGTCGGCAGCGCTCACCGACGATCCGGACTTCGCGGTCGTCGGTCGCAATCTCGCCGTGAGTGCGGTGATCGCCGTCGTGTCGCTGATGGCGGCGAATGCCGCGTGGCGGCGTGCTCTCCGCACTTGAGGCGCCTCCGTGATGCGGTTTCGCTCGGGGATGCGAGGATGGCGTCGTGACGTGGCCGCCGCAATCCTCTGAGTACGAACCGTGGCCGCAGCCGCAAGGTGCGCAGCCGTGGCAGGGCTGGGGTGAAGGTGCCTACACTCCCGGCGGCCAGTCGCTGGTCGAGCGCCTCGACGTGCGTAAGGACTTCATCGCCGCTCTGGTCATCGCCGTGGCCATCGCCCTCGCCGGAGTGGCCGCGGGCTTTGCCTGGCACGCCACCAGCGCGCGGCCGCGCTTTGTCGTTTCGAAGACCGGCGCGATCACGTTTCCGGCGAACGACGACAAGAACTACTTCGGGGCAGAGAGTGCGTTCTTGGCGATTGCCGCAATGTCCGGCGTCATCGCCGGGGGCGTGGTGTGGGGGGCGACCCGCGGACGCGGGCCGTCGATCCCGGCGGCGCTGGCGCTGGGATCGATCGCGGCTGGGCTGATCATGCGCAAGGTCGGCGAAGCGCAGGTGACCGACCAGGGGCTGGCTCGCAGCTGCGGGGTCGACAAGGGCCTGGCGGGGATCTGCCGGATCTACGACGGCCACCTCGAACTCCGGGTCGCCGGCCTCACTCTGCTGTGGGCGATCACGGCGCTCGCGTTGTACTCGACGCTGTATGCGCTCAGCACGCGCGAGAGGCGGCACTCCACCGACGTGGATTCGCCGGGGTGGCCACCGGTCCCATAAGGCGGCAGTCGCGCCACGTCCCACCCACGCCGGCGGGTATTCGCCCTCCATACGCCTTTGCTGGCGCGATGCCCGGGCTCGTACGCTGCTACCGATCCCGCGCGAAAACCCAGGCTCGACCCCACATCAGTTCGAGGAGTGCCGTGCTGTCCCGCATCGACCTGCGCGGCTACGTGGGTGACCCCGTCGCGCTGCTCCCGCGGGCTGCGCTGGACGTCGCGGCGGCTCTCGATGCCGTGCGTCCCGTGTGCGACGCGGTGCGTGAGCGCGGCCTGGCCGGCGTACTCGAGGCCACCGCTCGGTTCGACGGAATCACGCACACCACGACCCGGGTGCCGGTGCATGCGCTCGAGGAAGCGCTCGACGGCCTCGACCCCGCGGTGCGCGCTGCTCTCGACGAGGCGATCCGCCGCGCCCGGACCGTGCACGAGGCGCAGTTGCGGCCGGACGTCACGGTGCAGGTCGCGGACGGCGCGACGGTCACCGAGCGGTGGGTGCCGGTACGCCGGGTCGGCCTGTACGTGCCGGGTGGCCGGGTGGCCTATCCGTCGTCCGTCGTGATGAACGTCGTACCCGCGTTGGTCGCTGGCGTCGAGTCGCTCGCGGTCGCGTCGCCGCCGCAGCGGGACAATGGCGGGTTGCCGCATCCGGCGATCCTTGCCGCGTGCGCGCTGCTCGGCGTCGACGAGGTGTACGCCGTCGGCGGCGCGCAGGCGATCGCCATGTTCGCCTACGGCACGAGTGAGTGCCCCCGCGTGGACATCGTCACCGGCCCCGGCAACGTCTACGTCGCCGCGGCGAAGCGGCTCGTCAAGGGTGCGGTCGGCACCGACGGCGAAGCGGGCCCCACGGAGATCGCCATCCTCGCGGACGATTCTGCCGACCCGGCCTACGTCGCGGCAGACCTCATCGCGCAGGCCGAGCACGATCCGCTGGCGGCTTGCCTCCTCGTCACCGACAGCGCGGAACTCCTCGATGCAGTCGACGCCGAGCTCGGCAAGCAGGTGCCGGCGACCCGGCAGCGCGCGGGGGTCGAGGCGGCGTTCGCCGGTCAGTCGGCGTACGCATTGGTCGACTCGATCGATGCCGGCATCGGGGTGGTCGACGCGTGGGCCGCGGAGCACCTCGAGGTCATCACCCGTGATGCGCGTCGGGACGCCGCCCGCATCCGGAACGCGGGCGCCATCTTCGTCGGGCCGTTCTCGCCGGTGTCGCTCGGCGACTACCTCGCCGGTTCCAATCACGTGCTGCCCACGGGCGGCACCGCGCGGCACAGCGGTGGCCTGTCGGTCGGCAGTTTCCTGCGCGGCATTCACGTCGTCGACTTCTCCCGCGAGGCGCTCGCCGAGGTCGGCGAACACATCCGTGCGCTCGGCGGGGCCGAGGATCTGCAGGCGCATGTCGATGCCGTCCAGGTGCGGCTGGCATGAGCGGCTTCGACTCGCGCAATCGTGACGACTTGCCGATCCGCGACGACCTGCGCGGGCTGACGCCGTACGGCGCGCCGCAGCTCGACGTCGCGGTCCGCCTCAACACCAACGAGAATCCGCACGCACCGTCCCAGCGCGTCGTCGACGATCTGCGCGACATGGTTGCGCGCGAAGGTGCGCGGCTCAATCGCTACCCCGACCGCGAAGCACTCGACCTGCGCGCAGATCTTGCGGCGTACGTCGGGCACCCGGTCGACGGCGTGTGGGCGGCGAACGGCTCCAACGAGATCCTGCAACAGCTGTGCCAGGCCTTCGGCGGACCGGGGCGTACGGCGCTCGGCTTCGAGCCGTCGTACTCGATGCACCCGCTCATCGCCAAGGGCACTGGCATGCAGTGGGCGTCGGCGCAGCGTGCCGCGGACTTCTCGCTGCGCGCGGCCGACGCGGTCGTGGCGATCGAGCGGGAACGACCGGACATCGTCTTCCTGTGCTCACCCAACAACCCGACCGCGACCGCGCTCGAGTACGACGTGATCGAGGCGGTCTACGACGCGGCGCCAGGTCTGGTGGTCGTCGACGAGGCGTACGCCGAGTTCTCCCACCGCCCGTCGGCGATCTCGTTGCTGGGCGGCCGGCAGCGGCTCGTCGTCACCCGGACGATGAGCAAGGCGTTCGGCTTCGCCGGTGGCCGGGTGGGTTACCTCGCGGCCGATCCCGCGGTCGTCGACGCCGTTCGGCTGGTTAGGCTCCCGTACCACCTGTCCGCGCTGACGCAGGGCGCGGCCCGGGTGGCCCTCGCCCACGTCGACGAGCTGCTCGCTTCGGTCGCGGCGCTCAACACCGACCGCGACCGGGTCGCCGCGGCACTGGCAGCGCTGCCCGGCGTCCGGGTGCCTGGCAGCGACGCCAACTTCCTGCTGTTCGGCCCGTTCGAGGACGGCCGCGCGGTCTGGCAGGCGCTGCTCGACCGCGGAGTCCTCGTTCGGGACTTCTCGTCGAGCCCGGGGACCGAGGGTTGGCTGCGTGTCACCGTCGGGCTGCCCCACGAGAACGATGCTTTCCTGGCGGCACTGTCCGATGTACTGCAGCCCGACGTACTGCAACCGATGGAGGCACGCGCGTGAGCCGCAAAGCGACGATCGACCGAAAGACCGGTGAGACGTCGGTATTCGTCGAGCTCGAACTCGACGGCACCGGCAATGCTTCCAGCGAGACCGGCGTGCCGTTCTTCGACCACATGGTCTGCCAGCTCGGGAAGCACGGCGGCTTCGATCTCGCCGTCCGAACCACGGGCGACACCGAGATCGACTCGCACCACACCGTCGAGGACACCGCGATCGCCCTGGGTCAGGCACTGCGCGAAGCGCTCGGCGACAAGGCCGGCATCCGGCGGTTCGGCGACGCGCTGGTGCCGCTCGACGAGTCGCTGGTGCAGGCGGCGGTCGACCTGTCCGGCCGCCCGTACCTCGTCCA
>JBDSAK010000290.1:0-2912 GCA_039922195.1 Mycobacteriales bacterium | reverse complement strand
TCAGCGTCGGCGACTACCACCTCTCGCAGTACGTCGGCTGGGCCCTGCTCGGCCGCCCGGTGGACGACGACGGCATGGTCGCGCTGCTCGCGCCGTGGCGGCCGCACCGCTACCGGGTGGTGCGGCTGCTGGAGTGCAGCGGTTTCGCCAAGCCGCGCTTCGGCCCGCGGCTCACCGTCCAGGACCACCGGGCGCACTGACCGGACCCCGGCCCGTCAGCGCACGACCACGTAGTCCCCGGGTTTGCGCGGCGGGCGCTCGGCCGCCGGCGCCGCGGCGTGTCCCACGGCGACCGCTCCCATCGGCTCCCACTCCGGTCCGAGCTCGAGCACGTCGCGAACCACGTCGGGGCAGAAGAGCGTGCTGCTGACCCAGGCGCTGCCGAGCCCCTCGGCGGCCAGCTGCACCAGCAGGTTCTCCACCCCGGCGCCCATGGCCACCAGGAACATCCGCTCCTCGGCGCGCGACCGCCGCTCGTCCGGGTAGTCGTGCGCGCCCTGGCGCACCAGGCACGGCACGACGAGGTACGGCGCGGCGCGCAGCACGTCCCCCCGTCGCAGCCGCTGGGCGATACTCGCGGAGGAGAAGCCGTCGGCCTCCAGGTCGCGGGCCCACTGCGCCGCCATCGCATCGAGCAGCGCGTCCTTTCGCTGCTCGACCAGCACGAAGCGCCACGGCGTCGTGTGGTGCGGCGCGGGCGCCGTGACGGCCGCGGCGACCGCGCGCAGGACGACGTCGCGGTCGACCGGCCGGTCGTCGAAGGCGCGCACCGTACGGCGCAGGCCGACGGTCTGCCGATGCGCCTCCTGGGTCCCCAGGCGGAACCAGTCCTGCTCGGCAGGCCGCACCAGCGCCTGCGCGCCGCGCCCGTCGTCGGGCAGGTCCAGACCGCGCACGACCGCAACCGGCACGCCGTCGGCCTTGCCCTTGACCAGCTCGGCGGCGGCGGCCAGCTCGTCAGCAACCGCGATCTCGGTGACCTCGAGGACGGCGCCGAAGCTGTCGCGGCTGCCGCGCGCGTCGCGCACCGGCGCCAGCCCGGCCGCGCCGATCGCGGTGTCGACCTGCCCCTGCCGCCAGGGCCGACCGAGCGTGTCGGAGACGACGACCGCCAGCCGGCGGCCGGTCAGCTCCCGCAGCCGCTCACGGAGCGCGCGTGCGCTCACATCAGGATCCACTGGCAGCAGGGCGATCTCGTCCGGCCGCACGTTACTGGCGTCGACCCCGGCTGCGGCCAACACCAGGCCGTTGCGGTTCTCCGCGATGACGGCCGTCCCACGCCGGGCCACCTCACGCACGGTCTCCGCCGCTACAGCGGCCAAGCGCACGGCCTCTCGGTCTTCGCCCTCGCCGACCGTGACCAACCGGCCCTCGGACTTGCTCAGCAGCTTGCTCGTCACCACGACGACGTCGCCGTCCTGCAGGTCGACCGCTCGGGCGACGAGCGCCGCCACGTCGTCCCCGGGACGCACCTCGGGTAGCCCGGTGACGCCGAGCACCTCGTAGCTAGGCACCGGCCAGGTCCAGCGCTGCCCGCGCCATCGCGGCGGCCGCGGTCAGGTCGGTCATGAGCAGCGGTACGGCGCGCACCTCGACGCCTGGCACCGAGGCGCCGGCGTCGGCGGTGTCGACGAGCCAAGCGTCGAGCAGGCCCCCGTCGGAACGCGCGCGGTAGTGCCGGCCGACCGCCTCGGCAGTGGTCTCGACGCCGATCGCGGACAGGCACGCGTCGGCCATCCCGCGCACCGGCGCGCCGCTGACGACGGGGGAGACCCCGACGACGGTCTTCGCGCGCAGCGCCTCGGCGAGCCCCGGCACCTGCAGCACCGTCCCGATGCTGACGACCGGGTTGCTCGGCGGCAGCACGACGACGTCGGCCGCGGCGATGGCCTCGAGCACGCCCGGCGCAGGCGTGGACCTCTCCGCGCCGACGGCCACGATCGCCCGGGCCGGCAGCGCCGCGCGGTGCTTGACCCACCACTCCTGGAAGTGGATCGCCCGCTCGCGCCCGTCGAGCTCGACCCGGACGTAGGTCTCGACCTGGTCGTCGGTCATCGGCAGCAGCGCTGCCCCTGGCTGCCAGCGTGCGCACAGCGCCCGGGTCACCTCCGACAGCGGGAAGCCGGCGTCGAGCATCTGCCGCCGCACCAGGTGCGTGGCGAGGTCCCGGTCGCCGAGCCCGAACCATGCGGTCGGGACGTCGTACGCCTCGAGCTCGGCCTTGGCGTGGAAGGTCTCGTCCTGGCGGCCCCAGCCGCGCTGCTCGTCGATCCCGCCCCCGAGGGTGTACATGACGGTGTCGAGGTCGGGACAGATCCGCAATCCATACAGGGTGATGTCGTCGCCGGTGTTGACGATGACGGTGAGCTCGGCATCGGGTGCCGCGGCTTGCAGCCCGCGCAGGAACCGCGCGCCGCCGATGCCGCCGGCGAGGGAGACGATCCTCACGCGCGATAGGTCCCGCCGTCGCGGCCGTTCCGGTGGGCGAGCAGACCGGCGACGGTCGAGACGGCGATCTCGGCCGGTGCGCGCGAGCCGATGTCGAGGCCGATGGGCCGGTGCACACGGGCGACCTGGTCCGCCGGCAGGCCGCGCTCCTTCAGCGCCGCGACATGCGGCGCGGTGTGCCGCGGGCTGCCCATCACCCCGACCCAGCGGGCCGGGGTCTGGAGCACCGCGGCCAAGACGTCGCCCAGCTCGGACCGGTCGTGGTCGGTGACCACGACGTCGGTGTTCTCGTCGATCCCGGCCTCGGTCGCGGTGCGCACACTGCGCACGCCCTCGAGGTCGCCGGCCGGGTCCAGCACCACGCACGCGTAGCCGACGTGCGCCGCGAGGTGCACCAGCTGGGTCGCGACGGGCGAGGCGAAGACGGCCACCAGCCGGCGCTCGCCGGTCGGGGCCTCGACCTC
>JBDSAK010000289.1:0-3889 GCA_039922195.1 Mycobacteriales bacterium | reverse complement strand
TGATCGTCGTGATCCAACACGCGGGCGGAATCGCTACGGCTTACGCGCACAACTCGAGCATCGCGGTGTCGGTGGGACAATCGGTGGGACAGGGACAGACGATCGCCGCAGTCGGCTGTACGGGCCACTGCTTCGGAGACCACGTCCACTTTGAGGTCCGGGTCGAAGGAGGCCCCGTGGACCCGATGAGCTACCTCTAGCCGCGGAGGCGCCAAGGAATGACCAGCGTCAATGCGTAAGCGAGGAGCCGAATCAGGTAACGGTCGTCCCGATGGACCATTGATCACACGTGCCAGCGGAGGGGGGCGCCGACTCTTCACCCGCCGCCCGAATAGATGGGGCGCGCTGTTGATCTGGATGGCCGTTGCCGTCGGTGCAGCCTGTTTGATCGCGACCGTTGTCTCCGACCGCGAGCCAGTCTCTGCCTTCGCCTTTGGCTGCGCCGGAGTGGTCGGGGTCGCTCTGGTTTCCGGCCTCCTCGTCCGGATGTTCGCCAACCGCACGTGAGCCCGTGGCCGCAGCGATGAAACGGGGTTTGCGTAGATTCGGCCTGCTGCTGATCGTCGTCGGACTCGGCATGCTCTCGTGGGCTGGGCTTGTCTATGTGTGGCAGGACCCGTTCACGGCAATCGCCAACAAGCGGGCGCAGCGTGCATTGAGTCAGCAGTTTGAGCAGCGTGTCGAGGCATATCGAGCACCGCCCGAGGCGCAACCTGCGAGGTCGTCCTCGCTGCCGCGTCTCGCCGCCCGTTTTCTAGGTGGAGTCGAGCGGGGCGACGCCGTCGGACGTCTACTGATCCCCCGGCTCGGCGTGCGTGTCTACGTCGTCTATGGAACCGACGCCGCCTCGCTCAAGCGCGGCCCCGGCATCGACGCCCGGACGGCGCTGCCCGGTAGGGGCGAGTTGGTCTACGTCGCCGGCCATCGCACCACCTACGGGGCGCCCTTCTCCGACATCGACAAGCTGCGACCCGGCGACAGCGTGGTCCTGCAGATGCCGTACGCGACGTTCACCTATCGCGTCACGGGCCGACGGATCGTTCAAGCCACGTTCTTGAAAGCTCTCGAATCGCGCGGGCGTGAAGAGATCGCACTGCAGGCGTGCTGGCCGCGCTTCTTCGCCAGTCACAGGATCATCGTCTACGCGAAGCCGGTCGCCGCCGTTGAGCGGCGGCCCAGCATCGCGGCTCCAGCGGCCGCGGCGCCGAGTCTGGCTGAGCTCGGCGGGGCCTCTCCTTGACACTGGCCGCCTGCGCTACGACCGTCGGCGCGTTCGTGAAGCCGGTTGTGAACCTGGTCCGGTTCGCCGCCGCGATCTTTCTTCGTGGCTCCCTTTTCGCCCTCTGGCCAGACGCGCGCGAAGCCAGGCGCCTCGCCTCACGGGAGAGCTCCAGCCCGTTGGGATCCGACGGTGTCTGGCGCCCGGCCCGTTCCCGTGATACCCGAGGATAGGCATACGATCGGCAAGGCGCGCGAGAATCACCTTGCCGCGGTGCGCCGGGCGCGGCTGCTGCGGCGCGTGGCGCCCGTCGCGGCGCTCGCGGCAGCCGGGATTCCCTACGGGCTGCACCACACCACGCCACTAACGGGCCATGGCCTCAGCATCACGCTGGTGGTCATCGCCGCTGCAGCAGTCGTCGCTGTAATTCCGACGGCACTCGGGCGAAGAGCCGAGCGGCAGCTGCCCGTTGTACTCGCGTTACGTCCGGGCGCCGCTGACATCCGCGCAATCGAAACTGACGATCTCGACTTCGGCGCGGCGCTGCACGCCGAGACGTTGCCGCACGGCTTCTTCGCCGAGCTCGGCCACCGGTTCCTGCGCGCGTATCTCGCGACGTTCGTGGACTCACCGCATGCGGTGGCGTTGCTCGTCAGCGCCCAGGACGCGCCCGTCGGGACGGTCGTCGGGATCCTGCGACCGGATGAGCAAGCCCGCTGGGTCCTGCGCCATCGCGGCGTACGACTTGCGCTTATCGGCGGCATTGCGCTCGCGGCACGCCCTCGCCTTGTGTTGCGTTTCGCGCGCACGCGGATCTCCCGCTACCGCCGTGCCTGGGGTCGTCGGCGAGCCTCGCCGGCGAGCGGGTCGACGGGACAGCCGGCGGTGCTCAGTCATGTCGCCGTCGCGCCGGGTGCCGGTGGTGCGGGCCTGGGCGGTCAGCTCGTCCACGCGTTCGTCGACGCGGCCCGCGACGCGGGCTGCTCGCGCGTCGTCCTCGCGACGCTTGCCGGCGAGAACGGCGCCGCCGGCTTCTATCGTCGCCTGGGCTGGGTCGAGAGAACTCCACACCGCGACTTCGACGGTCAGTCGATGATCAGCTTCTCGCTGCAGTTGCCCAGCGAGGAACGATGAGCCGCCGCGCTCTCGTCCCGACAGTCCTGACTCTCGTGTTCGCGGTGATCGCGGTCTCCGCCGCAGGCTGGATCCTGAGACGAGACGCCGAACGCAGCGGACAGCTCGAGACCGCGCTGACGAGCACCGCGACCCACCCCGACCGGGCGGGCACGGAGAAGCAGCCCGACGCGCCGGTCGCCCCGACGGCGTTCTCGACACCGCAGCTTCGCTTCGCGCCCTACGAACCGCCTTCGGGCGAGACCTACGTCAACGGGAAGCGCCTCGCGGGCCGCGTTGGACAGCGGCTCGCGACGTTCCCGCCGCGGGCGAGCATCCGCGAACTCACCCGCGCCCTGGTTGCCGCCGGCGGACGCCGAGCCGAGCTCGACGGTACCGTTGCGCCGCTCCTCGATCCGGAGCGCCGCTCAGCCGGCGAGGTTCTCTTCGTCCAACTCTCAGGCGTCACAGCCACGACGTTTGGAGCGATGGTGATCGTGCGCCAGCACTTCGAGGACGCCGCGGGCATCCGCGAAGAGGTAGTGCGCGTGATGGACGTGCGTCTGCGCCGCACGGATGGCCCCTGGTCGGTGGACCGCATCGCATCAGTCGGCGGCACCGCCGTGCAACGGCCCGCGAACGTCTCGCCGGCCGAGGCACGTGTGCTCGACCATCCCAACATTCAGCTGCCCGACACAGCCCGCTGGGACATCCATCGCGGCGGCATCGACGACGGGCTGCTGGTCGCGCTCGCGGACGCCGCCGACCGCTGGCCCATTGCGGTCACCGTGCTACGCACCGGGCACCCACGGTACGTCTGGGCCACCGACCGCGAGAGCGCCCATGCCAGCGGTTACGCCGCAGACGTGTACGCCGTCAACGGCAGGCTCGTGCAACGGCAGCGAGAGAGCAGAAGCAACGCGGAGCGGCTCGCGGCCGCATTGCTGGCCGGAGGCGCGAGGCAGGTCGGCAGCCCCTGGAACCTCCGGCCCGGCGACAGGCGGTCGTTCACCGACCGCGTCCATCAGGATCACGTCCATCTTCAGCAGACACCTTCGCCCCGGCCTCGCCGCTGAGGTAGCCACGCGGAAGCGCCTCGCGGCGAACGGATCTCGCTGAGCTGAGCCGCCGTCCGGACCAAGGGCGCCGATGCGGACACGAAGGCGACGCAAGGTCGTCTGGACTGACAACAGTTCGTGGCCCACTCGTGGCCCAAACGCCGGAATCACGATCAACGCAGCCATGCGGAACCAGGAGCCCGCGGCCGAAAAACGCCCTGCAAATATCGCCATTCATCGTGACTTGTCGGCGACCGTCGTTGCCTATGACTCGGCCTGTCACGCCGGAGGTCGCGGGTTCGAGTCCCGTCGCTCCCGCCTATCGAAGTGCCTGCTCCCGGAGATTTCCATTCCTCGGGTCGGGCGACCAACTTTTGGCCCGGGCAGTACAAGGGCAACAAACGTCCGATCTCGGACAGGCAGAGCCCTTCCACGGGGCTCACGCGTTGGCGGAACTTGGGAGCGGGCGGGTACGGGAAGCTGCTCGGCCTCGCGAGAG
>JBDSAK010000288.1:0-8299 GCA_039922195.1 Mycobacteriales bacterium | reverse complement strand
GCCGCCTCGCGTACCGCACGCGGAACTGAACGCCGGAGTCAGGCGATGTCCACGACACCCGGAACGGCAGCCCGGCGGTGCTCGTTGCCGTCGACAACGGCACGGTCACCTGCTGGGTGGCGAGAGTGACAACTGGTTCGACCGTGACGACTGGCGCTGTGCTCGGGGGTGCGCTGGTCGCTCGGGCGACCGGAGCCGGCTCCGGGTCCGGAGCAGCGGCTGTCGGCGTCGGGGTTGGCGTCGCAGTCGGCGCCGGCGTCGGCGTTGGCGTTGGCGTGGGTGGTGTCGGCGTCTGTGTCGGGGTTGGCGTCGGCGTCTGTGTGGGCGTTGGTGTCGGCGTCCCGGCCGCCGCCGGCTGGTAGTAGAAGGGCGCGCTATCGGTGTAGTCGGTGCCCGACGGCGTTGTCATGGGCACCGGCGATCCGCCCGCGACCAGGATGGTGTAAATGCTCGCCGCCGCGAACGGGGCCGGTCCGGCGCCGGGCTGCACGGCGTACACCAAGGTCGACGAGTCGCGGACCACGAGGGGTCCACGCCGCGAAGGTTCCCCCTTACCCGCGCAGAGTACTGGCTGCCGAGGTTGGCGGCGCGAGATGCAACATTTCGCCTTCGGATGGTGCCTCAGGTGTTCGGTCACCTTGGCGGACGACGGCCATCGCGTCGATGACCACGACTGCCTTGGGGTGCCCGAAGGAGCTTCCGGGGTCGGCAAAAGGTTCCCCGGTGCGGGGAGGACTGGATACCCGACGGCCGGGTTGTTTGACTCGTGGCGTGCACACGCCGTTCCGAAATCGCGCCGCCGCCGGGCAGGAACTGGCGCGGCTGTTGTCGGCGTACGCCGGACGCACTGGTCTGCTCGTTCTTGGGTTGCCGCGTGGCGGAGTGCCCGTCGCCGCGCAGGTCGCGCACGCTCTCGGGGCAGAGCTGGACATCTGCCTGGTGCGCAAGCTCGGCGCGCCCGGCCGGCCGGAGCTGGCGATGGGCGCGGTAGCAGCCGGCGGTGTGACCGTGCTCAGCCCCGATGTCCTCAGCAGCTATAGCGTGACCGAGGAACAACTCGCCCAGGTCGCCGCGAGCGAGCACGAAGTGCTCGAGCGCCAACTCGCTGCGTACCGCTCGGGTCCTGCCCCGGACGTCAGCGGGCGCACGGTGATCCTCGTTGATGACGGTCTGGCGACCGGCGCAACCATGCGAGCCGCGTGTGGCGCGATGCGGCTGCACTCCCCGGCCCGGCTGATCGTCGCGGTGCCGGTCGCACCCGTCGGTGCGGCGACAGCGTTCATCGAGGTCGCGGACGAGGTCGTCGTGGCCGTGACGCCGGATCAGTTCCGCGCCGTCGGCGAGTGGTACGACGACTTCGAACAGACGACCGACGACGAGGTGCGCGCTTTGCTGCGGGCGTTCGGCCATAAGCCGGTCGGCTGACCGATACGGTCAGCGCACGAAAGCGCCGGGAGGCAGTTGTGATTGAGAGCACGACTCCGCACATCGAGACTGTCGCGGTCAGCGCCGGGCGGCCGGCCGGGAAAGGCGCGCCGTTGACGCCGCCGCTCACGCTGAATTCGACATACCGCGCGGGCGGCGAGGGCACCTCCTACGGTCGTGTCGGCAACTCGACCTGGTCGGCATTCGAAGACGCGATGGGTGCGCTCGAAGGCGGACACGCACTGGCGTTCGCCAGTGGCATCGCCGCGTTCGCGGCGATCGTCGAGACGCTGCCCGTCGGCAGCGCGGTCGTCGTCCCGCGGTCGGCGTACACCTCGACCCGGCTGTTGCTGTCTGACCTGCAGACTCGCGGCCGCGTCGAGGCCCGTGAAGTCGACATCACCGACACCGCGGCCACCATCGATGCCCTCACCGACGCATCGCTGCTGTGGATCGAAACGCCGACCAACCCGTTGCTCGAGATTGCGGACATTCGCGCGTTGGCCGCGGCCGCACGCGAACGCTCTGTGCTTTCTGCGGTGGATAACACCTTCGCCACGCCGGTTCTGCAGCGACCGCTCGAACTCGGAGCCGATGTCGTCATGCACAGCGCAACGAAGTACGTCGGCGGACACTCCGATCTGCTCCTCGGCGTTGCCGTGACGCGGGATGCCGCGCTGCGCGACACCTTGCACCAGCGGCGGACCTTGCACGGCGGCATCCCCGGCGCGATGGAAAGCTGGCTGGCCTTGCGCGGCCTGCGGACCCTGCCATTGCGGATGGAGCGCGCCCAATCCAACGCGCAAGCACTCGCTGCGCGATTGCAGGAGCACGCTGGAGTTCAGCGGGTCCGCTACCCGGGACTGACCGACGATCCGGGCTACGCCCTCGCTGCTGCGCAGATGCTCGGACCCGGCGCCATGCTGTCCTTCGAACTCGCCGACGCCGACGCGGCGGACGCGGTCACCGCCAGACTCGCACTCGTGGTCGACGCGACGAGTCTTGGTGGCGTGGAGACGACGATCGACCGCCGGCACAAGTGGCCCGGCGACGAGCACGTGCCCCCCGGGCTACTCCGGCTGTCGGTAGGGATCGAGCACATCGACGATCTGTGGGCCGACATCACCCAGGCGCTCGGAGGCTGACGGGCAGGCACCAGCAAGCTCAGGCGATGTGTTCGGCCGCGGCGGTTTCGACGATGCGGGTGCGCAGTGAGCCCGCGAACGCGGGCGCCGCAGCTGGTGTCTGCCAGAACTCGCGCAGCCGCTCGAGCATGTGTTCCGCGCTGGGTACGTCGTCGAAGACCATGTCGATCAGTACCACGTCGGATTCGCCGACTGGGCGCTGCACGACGAAGCTCCGGACTCCACTTGCCTTGCGCTGCAAGGGATCGCGCTGGAAAGCGGCTCGCCAAGTATCGAAATCCGAGACTTCATGCTCGATGCGCAACGTAGTCATGGTGCGGACTCCCTTTCGATCGGACACTGCGACTCCGCAGACGCTATGACCGTTGCCCGATCGCACCCATCCCAGGATTCTGGGGATTTGCGCACCGCGCTGTCGTCGCCGCCAAGGCGGCCGTACAGTCGCCCGATGGCGGTCGACCGACGACGCGGAATGTCCGTGCAACGCGTACTCGAGTTGTCCGCAGAGCAGTCGGACAGCCGCATGTTGCGAGCCGCGGTCATCGCCGCTATCGGGGTCAGGGTCCGGTTCGGCAACTATGCCTGGCTCCTGACCGATCCGCGGACAGCCGTGGGCAGCGACCCCCTCGCCGATGTGCCGTCGCTGCGTGAGCTGCCCGCGCTGATCCGATCCAAGTATCTGACTGAAATCAATCGCTGGACCGAGCTCTCTCGGTCGGGGCAATCGGTACAAACGCTCGTGAAGGGGACGCGCGGTGGCCTCTCGCGCAGCCGCCAGTGGCGGGAAGTGCAGAGTGCGCACTCTGTAGGGGACGTTGCGTCGCTGGTCTTCGCCGACCGCTTCGGCTGCTGGGCCTTCCTCGACCTGTGGCGCGACGCGAGCGACGGACCATTCGGTGACGACGAGACCGAGTTCCTCTCGCTGTTGGTGCCGGGCATCACCGCGGCCTTGCGGGTGCGCCAGGCGAGGACCTTCAGCGCGCCGACCCTGCCGCAGCGTCACCAACTCGGACCGGTCGTCCTCGTCCTGGACGACGAACTCACCGTCGGCGGACAGACAGCGGCGACGCAGGACTGGCTGCGCGCGCTCATCCCCGCCGAAAGCGGCCGGCCCGCCATACCCGCCAGCGTCTACAACGTCGCGGCGCAGCTGCTGGCCAACGAGCAGGGCGTCGACGCGAATGATCCGGCGTCCCGGGTACACCTGGCCGATGGATTCTGGGTGACGCTGCGAGCCGCGCGGCTGGGCAGCGGTGACGGCCCGGCGGCCAGCCCGATCGCAGTCACCCTCGAGGAGACGTCACCCGGCGATCGCCTGGATCTGTTCAGTCGTGCCTTCGCGCTGACAGTGAGGGAGTCGGAGGTGATGTCGGCGCTGGCTACGGGAGAAGACACCCGGGAGCTCGCCAGGCGGCTTTTCCTGTCCGAGAGCACCGTTCAGGACCACCTGAAGGCCATCTTCGCGAAGACCGGCGCGCGCAGTCGCGGCGCGCTCGTCTCGCGAGCACTGGGCACCCGGCCCGATTCCGGCTAGCGCCAGGCGCCTGCTCATCCGGGCACCGGACAAACGCAAGCCCCCCGGGTTCGCCGGGGGGCTTGTGCGTTGTAGAAGGGTCAGACCCTGACGACAGTTCTGGCCGGCTCGGGGGCACCGAACACCTTGTCCTTCGAGGTGCGAAGGGCATGTGCGAAACCGGCCAGTGCGAGAAGCAGGAAGAGCGCAGATCCCAGGTAGGCGATCTTGGAGAACTGGTCCGCCTTGCGACCGAGCTCGCTGAAGCCGAAGGAGGTGAGCAGCAGGCCGCGGAGGGTTTCGCCCTTGAAGGCGGTCTCTCTGGTCGCCGTCGTGGTGGCAACGTCCTTCTCGAGGGCCGTCAAGTCGGTCACACCGGCGTCCTTGGCCGCTGTCAGCTTGGCCTTCGCGTCGGCAGCAGGAACGCCGAGCTCGGCGTACGACAGGCCTTTGGTGGCGGTCCGCAGGTGCAAGCCGATGAACTCGTTGGCGTATACCTCGGCCTGCTTGCCGGTGAGGAGGTCCTGTCCGGCGTACTTGATGAGGCCGGGCATCGCCTTCTCTTCGTCCGTCAGCTTGTCGACCGTCTTGAACGTGATCTTCTGCTGCGCCATCTGGTCGTGGACGTAGCTCTTGGCGAAGTTGGCGTTGCTGGTGAGGACCAGGCCGGCGACGAGCAGCAGGAGCGCAAGCCCCAGCCCGCCGATGCTGGTGAGGAGATCGAGTGTCCTGCGCTTCATGGGGTTCCTTCCTAGGGTGGCTTCCTGTGTGCAACTACAGATTCGCTCGTACGCCGAGACGGCGGCAGGGTCGCAGGGCCTGACATCACGCGGGACTGTTCGGGCCTTTGGTCCCTAGCACAAGGACGCGCCGCGCCCGCACCATCGGGCTATGCCGAACGCATCGCTGGAGACGCTGAGCCGAGCAGAATGCAATGCGCTGCTTCTCAGCGCGCGCTTCGGCCGAGTGGTCTACACGGACCGCGCCCTGCCGGCGTGCACTCCCGTCAACTACGCCGTGGACGGCGCGAGCATCGTCTTCCGGACGACGCCCGGCTCCCGACTGGCGCTGGCCACGGACGACAACGTCGTCGCATTCGAGGTCGATCGCATTGACGAGTTGACCGAATGTGGGTGGACCGTCGTGGTCACCGGAACCGCGACGCCCATCACGACAACGCCCGAACTGGTGCGCGCCGAGCAGCTTGGTCTCGCGCCGTGGGCCGCCGGCCGACGCGAGCACTGGGTCCGGGTGACAGCCGGCATCGTCACTGGACGGCGGCTCCGCCCGCTGGTGAGCTGACGCGCGGGGGTGCTGATCGTCGGGTGTGGCAGCATCGGAGCGCCACTCTGCGCGGCTGGCCGCGTCCGGTGTGACCATCGGTCACGCATCGAGCGTGGCGGAACGCAATCCGAGGCGCGACTACTTCTCGCCCGTGAGGTCGAGCACTGAATCAGCAGGACTTTCGGCCCTGTTCGACGCAGCGACGCGGATCGATTCTGAATCATGACCACAGAGCACAGCGGTGTTACCGATCTGGACGTGCACGAATGCTGGGCGTTGATCCGATCCGCCGAGGTCGGCCGGCTGGCCGTCGTGATCGGCAACCAGCCCGAGATCTTCCCGATCAACTTCGTGGTGGATCACGGATCCGTCGTGTTCCGCACGGCGGCCGGGACGAAGCTCGCCGCTTTGTCCGATAGTGAACGCGTCGCGTTCGAGGTGGACGGCTACGCGCCGAGGGACCGGCAGGCCTGGAGCGTGGTAGTCAAGGGTCGCGCCAACAAGATCCGGGCGTTGCACGAGCTTTTCGACGCGCACACACTGCCGTTGTTTCCCTGGCATGCCGCCCCCAAGCAGCACTTCGTCCGAATCGTTCCGGACACCCTCACCGGCCGCCGGTTCGCCGTCGTCGACCCTGCGCCGACCGAGCCCCCGTTCGCCCGGCGCGCTGCCCACGAATAGCGGCCGACGTGCTGGCCCACCGGCTGCAGCCCAGTGACGAGTAGGGCGGAACAGACGCGAAGGCCGCCGGGATCGGACGCACCGTCAGGAGCCGACCAGGCGCGGCAGGCGCAGGGCTTCCGAGGTTGTCGACAGTGCTCCCGGAGGGTGCGCGAAACGGGCCCGGACGAACAGTGCTGCCGTGGCAATGACGGCCGCCGCCACAGCTAGCCAACCGACTCGCACGGCGAACGCTCCGAAGCGGCCGGCGGCTCCGCCGGCAATCACCGAGAGCACCAATACGAAGGTGCCGACGTTCAACAGGATCGGCCTGACCGCGGGCAGCCTCCCGAGCTCACCGAGCCGGAAGGCACGATCGGCCGCATCGCTGCCCCACAACATCGGCAGCAGGTGCGCGGCCGAGGTGAGCAACGACTGCACGAACGAACCGACGAGGAGTGCCACTCCGGCCGCGTCGAGCAGTCCGCCGCGCCCGGTGATCACGAACAGCGTGGCCAGATAGCAGGCCAGCAGAAACCAGACGCAAGCCGACTGGACGAACGCCACGACGCCGGAGCACACGCGCGCGTTACCGGCCAGCAGCACCGGCCGGCACAGGTCGTACGCCGACGCGGCATACAGGATCATGCCGACCGTCGCGACGCCCTTCGCTCCGCCCGCAGCGATGCCGCCCACCCCGGTAGCGAGCATCGCAATCACCGCGATCGTGAGCCCGTAGTGCGCGCGCCGCAACGCTGCGGCGGACAGGTCGGCGCGGCCGCGCTGCATCGGCACGTGCATCATTCCGGGACCGAACGTCACCAGTGTCGCGAGCAGCGTCGTCCCGCCCCAACCGAGAACCAGGATGAGCAGGTGCGCGGTCCGGCCGGACGCGTACCAGCTTCCCGATAACGTCCCCGACCCGAGCAAGGCACCGAGCACTGCGCCGTGCAGGAACGCCGAGCACGCGCGCTCATAGGCGCGCACGACAAAGGCGTACGGCGTCGGCAGCGCGCGTTTGCGCATCCGGCGCAGCTCGGCGTACACCGCGAAGATGTCGGCTGCGAGCACGGTTGCACCCGCGCCGACCAGCGCAGTCCGGCCCGTCGGCAGGCCGACGAGTACGGCGAGTGCGCCGCCGTTGCGTGCGAGCAGATGCCCGGCAACGCGTCGCGGCGAACTGGCTGATGAGTGCAGCAGCGCTGCGGCGAAGTGCGGCATCAACGCCGCGATCAGGTTCGTCAGAACGCCGAGGGTGAACAGGTGCACGGCGAACCATCGGCCGCCCGGGAGCGAAGCGCCGCCGACCAACCAGACCACCGTCGCCACCGCGAAGCAACCCGATGTCGCGAATGCGCCGAGAACCGGGCGGAACCTCGGCATCAGTGACCGGCCCCCCTCGCGGCTGCCGGAGTAGTTGCCACTGTCAGCTTCAGCTCCATCCCAGCAGGTCGATGGCCAGGTATCGAGCAGTACAACGTCGTCGAGCTCGTCAACGGCCCGAACGACACCGTTTGCGTTTCGCCGGGGCCCAGCAGCCGACTCGCTGTGCCGCCGGCCATCGTCAGGTCGTGTGCCATCTGGCCGCCGTTGTGGACCTCGAAGACGATCTCCTGGCCGGCTGGTACGTCGATCGCGGCGGGTTTGATGAACATGTCGCCCAGTTCGATGACCACCGGTACGCCAGCCCGGATTCCGGCGGTCGGCGCAACTGGTGCAGCCGCTGTCGGCCGGCGGGCCGTCAACCTCTCGCTGCGCAGCGTGACGGCGGAACCGATGAGCAGGCCGATGGAAAGAAGCGCGAAGTACACGATCCAGAACGGCGGCGAACTGCTACTGAGTCGCGATGCGTCGACGGCCGCGCTCTCGCTAGGGGTGATTACCGACACGCCAACTCCAGGTCGCCTAAGGGGCGCACGTCTTCGAGCATCTGCGCAGCTACGGGGCGGCGGAAGGGTCATTGGTCCTGTCGGCGCGGACCCAACGTCACCAATGCTCGGTCTCCCCCGGTACTGCACGAGTTGGTGCCGAAGCCGGCTACGGGGAGCGGTGCCGCCGCAGGATCCGCGCACTCAACACCGCGATGAGCATGAGTACCGACACATTTACGGCGAGCTCAACCGGGCGATGATGCCGAACGAGGTTCGCTGCGGTCAGCACGAGCGCAGCAGCCAAGGCGACGCCACTGACGCCCTGGTGGAACACCGGCACTTCGGAGTGCGGCCAGTCAGCTGAGACGTCGGCGCTCGCCATATCCGGCGGCCTGCTCGCA
>JBDSAK010000287.1:0-2788 GCA_039922195.1 Mycobacteriales bacterium | reverse complement strand
CGCACGCATTGCTCGGCCTCGACGAGCGCCCCCGCTATTACGCCGGCCACAGCGTGGGTGAGCTCACCGCGTCCGCGCTGTCCGGCATGCTGAGCGACGAAGCCGCGCTGGTCATCGCCCGCGAGCGTGGGGCCGCGATGGCGCAGGCCGCCGCCGCCGCGCCGACCGGCATGTCCGCGTGCCTCGGCGGCGATCCGGAGCAGGTCGTTGCAGCGATCGAAGCCGCCGGGCTGTCAGCCGCCAACCGCAACGGTGCGGGCCAGATCGTCGCTGCCGGGTCGCTCGACGGCTTGGCCGGACTCGCCGACGCGCTCACCGGTATCGCCCGGGTCATCCCGCTCAAGGTGGCCGGCGCTTTCCACACCGACTACATGCTCTCCGCACAGCAGCGTCTCGACACGCTCGCCGGAGTCACGCCGTCGCATGATGCCCATGTGCCGATGCTGTCCAACGCCGACGGTGAAGTCGTCACGCACGGCGAGGACATGCTCAAGCGTCTCGTCGAGCAGGTCGCGGCGCCCGTCCGCTGGGACATGTGCATGGAGACACTCGTGCATGCCGGCGTCACCGCGGTCGTCGAGCTCACCCCGGCGGGCACACTGACCGGCCTGTTCGCCCGCGAGCACAAGACCGTCAAGGCCGTGGCGCTCAAGACCCCCGACGACCTAGAGGCCGCCCGTGCCCTCATCGAGGAAGACAAGGAATACCGGCTCGGTACGGCGACCGCGCCGCCCTGGCGGCTCATCCTCGCGCCCGCGGGTGGCACGTTCGAGGCCAACAGCATCGAGGTCGACACCGAGCTCGCGGACGGGGCCCAGCTCGGCATCGTGTCCAGCCGCCGGGGCAACGCCGAAGTCGTTGCTCCGCATGGCGGCCACCTGATCGAGTGGCTCGCCCACGACGGCGACCGTGTCAAGCCAGGACAGCCGCTCGCGAGACTGCACCCGTCGGACCCCGAGTGACCGGGCTGCCCGTCCGGCCGGGATCACCCGGCGCCCAGATCGTGGCGTTCGGCGACTATCGGCCGGCGCGCGTCATGACCAACGCTGATCTCGAGAAGATCTTCGACACGAGTGACGAGTGGATCCGCAGCCGGGTCGGCATCGAGCGGCGGCACATCGCCGGCGACGACGAGTCGATGGTCTCGATGGCCGCGGCCGCCGCGGGCAAGGCTGTCGCCGCGAGCGGCGTCGACCCGCTCGAGATCGACCTCGTGCTGCTCGGCTCCTGCACGCTGCCGGCACCGATTCCGTCCGGCGCGCCGCGGGTCGCGACCGAGATCGGCGCCATCAATGCGGGTGCACTCGACATCAACGCCGCCTGCTCGAGTTTCTGTTACGGCTTGGCGCAGGCCGCCGACGCGATCCGCGGCGGTTCCGCCCGGCACGTCGTCGTCGTCGGGTCGGAGAAGTTCTCCAACCCGTTCATCGACTGGACCGACCGCAGCCTGGCTGTCATCTTCGCCGACGGAGCGGGCGCCGTTGTCGTCAGCGGCAGCGAGACCAACGGCATCGGCCCCGTCATCTGGGGTGCCGACGGCTCGAAGTCGAGCACGTTCGACATTCCGGCGGGAGGCTTCCTGCAGATGGAGGGCCAGGCGGTCTACCGGTGGGCCGCGCTCGAACTCAAGGGCATCGCCCAGCGCGCCTGCGACGCCGCCGGTGTGACCGTAGACGAACTCGCGATGTTCGTCCCGCACCAGGCCAACCTGCGGATCGTCGAGCACATCGCGAAGGACCTCGGCATCGACCCAGCCAAGGTCGCGACCGACGTCACGCACACCGGCAACACGTCCGCTGCCTCGATTCCGCTGGCACTCGCCCGCATGTCGGGCGAAGGGCAGCTGCCCTCCGGCGCGCCCGTACTCCTCTTCGGGTACGGCGCCGGGCTGACCTACGCCGCACAGGTGGTGACCGCACCATGACGGGCAAGCCGGTGATCGACGAGGACGCCACGGACGCCGTACGCCGGACCGTGCTCGTCACGGGCGCCTCGGGCTACCTCGGTCAGGCGATCGTCGCGGCGCTCGCCGCGCCCGGCGTACACGTCGTCTGCCACTACCGCTCCGACCGCGCCGGCGCCGACAAGGCAGTGGCCGCAGCCGAAGAACGCGGTGCCAGCGCGTCCGCCGTACAGGCCGACCTGCGCGACAAGGACGCGGCGATCGAACTCATCAAGGCGTGCCCGACCGGGCCGGACGTCGTCATCGCCAACGCCGGCGTCACCCGCGACGGAATCTCGCTGATGATGAGCGACGAGGCCTTCGAGGAGGTCATCGACGCCAACCTTTCGGCGGCATTCCGCACCGCGCGCGCCGCGTTGCGCGTGATGTTGCGCCGCAAGTCTGGCCGGGTCATCTTCATCGGGTCGGTTGCCGGATTGCTCGGCAACGCGGGTCAGGCCAACTACTCGGCGGCCAAAGCAGGACTGGGCGGTCTGGCCCGTGCCCTTGCGCGCGAGGTCGCGTCGCGCGGCATCACCGTCAACGTCGTGGCGCCCGGAGTTCTCGAAGGTGGCTTGGCCGGCGAGGGTGCGGCCGAGGGCCTGAAGGAACTCGAGAAGTCGATCCCCGCCGGGCGCCGGGGCAGCGGCGCAGAGATCGCTGCTGCCGTTGCCTTCCTCGCCAGTGCCGAAGCGTCGTACATCACCGGCATCACGCTTGCCGTCGACGGCGGACTCGCGATGGGCTGCTGACCCGTGGACCGCCGTCGCCCCACCGATTTCCAGGAAGTATCCCAACACAACCACTAGGAGAACTCATGAGCGACGCGGACATCCTGACCGGACT
>JBDSAK010000286.1:0-3560 GCA_039922195.1 Mycobacteriales bacterium | reverse complement strand
GCGACGCCACTGACACCAGCGACACCGGGGAATCGTGCCGGTTGGCGTCGGCCGCGCGGATGCCGGAACCGACGACCACAGCGCCGAGCATTCCTGCGTGGATCGTGCAGGCGTACGGGAATGTGCCGTCGCTGCTGAAGCGGAACGTGACGGATTCGTCGGGCCGAATGTCACCGTCGGTGCCCCACAGGTACGCCGCGCCGACGAGGTTGTGCGGCAACTCATCCTCGTTGGTCCAGGTAACGGTGCCCTTCACCGGAATCCGCGTAACCATCGGGTTCATGCACAGCTGCGAGAACGTCACCTGGGAGCCCTTGGCGTCAGGTACGTAGTCGCCGTGGCAGCCGCCACCCGCACTGGCCGTTCCTGGGGCCGCGAGCGGCCCGAGCGCCAGCACTGCGGCGAGGACGAGAAGACGCTTCATGGTGACCTCCACTGGTGGACGGCGACGCCCGTTTAGACGAGATACACCGGCCGCGCATTCGGGGTTCCCTCGCTAATGCAGCGATTCGGCCAGGCGGATCGCCGCCTCGCGGGTCAGCGCGGTCTCCAGCCGGACGGTCACCCCGTTCTGCACCCAGACCAGCGTGTTCGCGGCGATCCGGCTGCTGGCCACTTGCGTCCAGCCCGCGGCATCCGGGATCCGGAAATCGAGCCGGTGCCCGCCCTCGACCCAGGTGGCATCTCTGCCCCCTACCCGCACCGAATCCAGGCGGCCTTCGCTCTGGACAGACTTGAGCCAGTACGGGAAGTCGTCGCCAAACTCCGGAGCGAACTGCGTCAGTACGGCGCCGATGTCACCGGCGGCGGCTGGGAGCGAGGGCGTCGCCTGCCACACCATCGTGACCATTCCGTTGGCGACGTCCTTCTCGAACAGGACGCGGTCGGGCGGGCCCAGCGCCGGCGGGAGTAGCGGCTCGAACGCGACGGCGGCGCGGACCTCATCCAGCGACGACTGCGTCCCCGGGAAGACGGGCGCCGGCGCGACCGTCGTCGCAGCGCTGCCCGCGGACGACGGCGACGCGGACGACGTCGAGGGCGTTTCCGGGGTCGTCGAGGGCGTTGGCGGGGTCGTCGACAGCGCTGGTGCCGTGGGCGACGCCGTCGGCGTGGGAGTGGGGATCGCCGTCGGCGTGGCGGTCGAGCTGGGCTGCCCCTGATCCACCACGATCCTGATGCCGCGAACGCCCCGGAAGATTGAGGCGACCGCCTCACGGGCCCCCGGGGACAGGACCAGTACGGCGGCGAGCAGCGCCACGATCCCTGCGGCGATTGCCGTCGTCCGCGGCGAGTTCCACCACCGCGCCGCGCGGCGCTGAACGCTCGGCCGGGCACCCAACTGCGCGGTCACCGCGCCCGCAAGGTCCGGCGTTGGCGGGAACTCGAGCGCCGCCGACAACGCGCGCAGTTCGGCTTCGAGTGCGGCGTACGGCTCAACGCTCATGTGCGCACCTCCTCGCCCAGTGCGCCCGGCAATTCGGCACGCAGGCGTTCCAGCGCGCGCGAGAGCCGGGACTTCACGGTGCCGACGCGACAGCCCAGCACTTGTGCGGTTTCCGCCTCGGAGAGTTCCAACAGATACCGGTGGGCAATGACCTCGCGGTCCGCTTCCTTCAACCGGTTCAGTGCCAAAACCAGCGCACGCTGCCGCTCATGTGCGATCGCGGTCTCCTCGGGGGACGGGGCCGCGTCCCCCGAGGAGCGCTGCGCGGAGATCGTGAGCTCGAGCTGCTCGCGCCGACCGGCGGAGCGCCGCCGGTTGCGCGCCTCGTTGGCGACGATGCTCAGCAGCCAAGGCCGGAACGGCGCGTCCAAGCGGAAGCGGTCGAGTGCGTAGAACGCCTTCACCATGGCCTCCTGTGCCGCGTCCTGCGCGTCGGCGGCGTTGCCGGCCACGAGCATGGCTACGCGGAAGGCCACGTCCTGATGACGTCGCACCAGCTCCTCATAGGCATGCTCGTCACCGGCGCGGGCGCGCCGTACGAGCTCGCTGTCGTCCAGTGGTCGGCCCTCCACCAGTCGGTCTCGCCACTGTTACACCACAGCGGTCCGGCTGGTTCCGTCCGGCGACAAGACGCGCCGACCTTCATCGTCCGCACTCAGGTCCGTGCCCCAGCCCGTAGGTGTCGAGGACCTCGCGCGCCGAACGGCGCGACATGTTCGCGCCGCGCCAGCCCGCGTCGTCCAGCCGATCGAGCCGCGCGCGCAGCCGGCTCAGCGCACACGAGCGGGCCGCGTCGGGCAGCGACACCAGCTCACCAGCGGCATCGGCACTCAGACCACTGAGGTAGTCGGTATCGAGTTGCGCTCCGGCCCGTGCACGCTCGATGTTGCGCCGGGCGATGAAGGCGTCGGCGTTCATCACGTTGAGCGCGAGCAGACCGCCGATCGCCGCTGCGAGCACGGCCCGCGGCATCCAGCCGGCCCGCCACAGCGCGCCCGCCACCATCAGCAGCGCGAGTACGACGCCGATCACCGCGAGCGAAACGTCCACCACCAATCGCAGTCTCGTGTAGCCGAACGCCTCCTGATAGTGGTGCAGCCGATGCGCAGCGGAAACCAACACGACCCCGGTCAAAAGACACAGTGGGCCGAGAAGAAGCCGCAGCCGCGCTCGCTCGCTCGCGTCCACCCACCGCACGGCCAGCGCCACAACGGCGAGCGTCAACAAACAGACGGTCAGCAATTGAAAAAACCCGCTGCGCGCATACTCGGCAGCGGTCAGCCCGGGCGTCCTGACCAGGTGATCGCGCCCACCAAAGAACGCCGCGAACTGAACGCCGACAAACACGGCGAACAGCAGGTTGAGGACGACGAGGGGCGCCATCCACTCGATCCGTGCCGGCCTGACTTGCACTCGCTCGGGGTCCAGCGGCGCCAGCAGCAGATCCGCGAAGCCGCTCAAACCGCCGCTGAGCCCAACCGGCTGGACGCGGGTGGCGACCAGCGCCCCCGCACCGACGAGACCGGCGACGAGCAGGAACACGATCACCCGGGACGGCGCGAGCTCCACGTCGAGCGGCGGCACCAGCCGGTCGGCGAGATCGTCGAAGACGGCGTCAGCGCTGGCGAAGAGGGCACCGAAGACGATCAACACGAGGGCGCTGACGAGGCCGGCGCGGATCGCCGGTCCCAGTTTCCGGGTTCGTGGGACGGCGAGGCGCGCCAGCACCGGCTTTGCCAGGTGAGCGGGGGCCATCGGCCCCGCGATGACGACCGACGCCGACCCCTTGATCAGCTCGCGGAACGTCCGACCGCCGGCCAGCGCCATCGATCCGAGCGCGAACGCTGCGACGAGATCGAGCGCGATGAGCCACTCCGCATCACGGACGACGCTCAGGCCCGCAAGCAGCACGGCGCCGGCGCCGGCGCTCCTGCTCCACCACGTCGCCCGCGCGCGCATGGCCGGCAGCAGAGCCGCGGCGATGGCCAGGGTTGTCACGGCGAGGCCCAGTCCCGGTGGCGCGTCAGGGACGGCGATCGCGCCGACCAGTCCGGCGATCGCGGCAGCAACCAAGCGACTGCGGTCCGGCCGGCACTCGAGGGCGGACTGCGGCGAG
>JBDSAK010000285.1:0-15677 GCA_039922195.1 Mycobacteriales bacterium | reverse complement strand
GCACCAGCGCGCCGGCGGTGCGGCACCTGTTCGAGATCGGTTCGTCCATGGGTCTGGCCGACCAGATGCGCGCCGCTTTTCGCGCGACGACCGCTGCAGCGGCGGTCGGCCCGATCACCGCGCGGGCATTCGAAATCGAGGGGGTGTCCGTCGCGGTCATGCCGATCCGGGCGCGGACCGGAGACTTCGTGCGCTGCCTCGCGGCGTGGGCCGAGCGACCCGACCCGGCGACCGGTCCGATCCAGCTGCTTCCCTGGGACCGGGCCGTGCGCGTCGGCCCGCGGGTCGTCGTACTCGGTCCGCAGCAGTTCGACGTACTCGCTGCCCTGGTACGCCGACCGGGTGTGGTCTGCAAGCCGGGCACACTCGCGCTCGAGGCCTTCGGTCACGACATGCCGGACGACTCGACCGCCGTGCGCCACCACGTGTCGCGCATCCGCCGCAAACTCGGCGAGTACGGCGACCGCATCGAGACCATCCGCAGCGTCGGCTACCGCTACCGCGTCAGCTAGCAACTCCGGTGGGTTAGAGCAAACCCCTGCGGCGTAGGGCATTGTGCAGCGCGGGCTCGACGTGGGCGCGCAACGTCTCGCTCGCGTAGCCGACCCAGTCGCACGCGCCGGTGACATCAAGTCGCGCGTCGAACGGCGCGCCGCGACCATCGGTGACCACGACACCCGCCTCCTGCGCGATGAGCAGGGTGCAGATGTCGTAGGGGTGCACGCAGAGCCCGAGTTCCTCGCCGCGACGCGCGAGCAGTTCGTCGAGCAGCGGCCTGATGTCCGCGGTGAAGCGGTCGTGCCCGCAGATCAGTTCGTAGAGCTGCCCGCCGGTGCAGATGTACTGGTCCTCGAAGACCATCGCCTTGCCGGCTTGCACCGGTCCGAGCAGCTCGGCCATCACCTCGTCGTCGATCGCGGCGAGCTCTTCGCGCCCGCCGGGGACGAAGCGGGAGATCTGCGAGAAGCCGTACTGCAACGTCGTCGCCGTACTCGGCCGCAACGTCAGCGCCTGCGAATCACCGGTACGCCGGTCGTACCGCTCGGCGTGCATGCCCTGTCCGCGGATCGCCCAGACGACGTCCGACAAGGTCTGTTTCACCAGCGGGATCTCGGTTTGTACGGCGATGCCGACGTCCGACAGCTCCGTGTCATCACCGAGGTTGGGCGCGACCGCGGTAAGGATCCAGGCCGGGCGCTTCTGGTACATCAGGCCGCGGGTGCCGTCGATCGGGTCGACGATCACCCGGATGACCGCGTCGGCGGGATCGAGCGCGGTCGGCAGCGTCACGATGCCAGGACCGAGGCCGGTGTCGTGCAGGCCTTCGGCGATCAGGACGAGCGGCCACTGCTGCACGAGGTGTTCGGAGACGAGGGCGAGCAGCAAGTCTTCGCTGATCCGGTCGACGGCGAATATCGTGTCGCCGTCGTGCGTGTCGTCGGCCGCGGCGAGAGCGTCGACGGACTGCGCCTCGCAGGCTTCCACGATCCGGTCGCGGATGATGGCCTGGATCAGCCGGACCCGATCGAGGATCTCGTCGGCGTCCGGCAGCATGCTCACTCCATCACCGGTACGCCGGACACCTCGGGCTGGGTGCCCGCGCGGACAACCAGCACGATGCCAGTGACGATAATCCCGGCTGCGGGAATCGCGGCGAGCGACGGCCATTCATTGAAGAAGATGCCGGCAAGCACGACGGATCCCACGACATCGAACAGGATCGCGAGCGAGACGAACGTCGGGCTCGTCGTCTTGAGCACGTGATTGAAAACCGTGTGACCGAGCAGCTGTGCGCCGACGGTCAGCGCGCCGATCGCCAGCCACGCGTTGGCGTCGTACCCGGTGAGCGGCTGCCCGGCCGCGACGCAGACTGCGAGCAGGATGACCGCCGCTGTCGTGTAGCAGATGGCCGTGTAGACCGTCGTGCTGACGCGTTGCCGAATGCTGCCGCCCATCGTGACGTAGGCACCGGCGAGTACGCCGCCGACGATCGCCAGGATGTCGCCCCACACGGCGCGCGCCGACACGCCGAAGTCGACGCCGCTCAACGCGGCCGCGCCGATGACAGCGACGACGATGCCGAGCCAGCCGCGCCGCGCGATGTTGTCGCCGCGAGACCGCGCGATGAGTGCCGCCCAGACCGGCTGGATCGCGACGAGCGCCGTCGCGGACGAGACCTTGGTGTAGCTGATGCTGGGCACCCAGGTCGCGAAATGCCCCGCGAGCACGAGACCGGACGCCATGCAGAGCAACCAGTCCCGTCGCTCGAGCTTGCGCAGTTCGTCGCGCCTGGTCACCAGCGCGACCGGGATCATGACGAGCGCAGCAAAGGCGTTACGCCACATCGCGATGGCCATGGTGGGGGCGCCGCGGCCACGGGTCGCCTGGCGGATCAGTGCACCTGAGGTCGACACCATCGCGGCCGCGAGCGCGATGAGCCCCAGGTCGCCCGGCGGCGGTCGGTCCAGCGCGCGCGGCGGTGTGGTCGGCGTACCGGTGGCTCGCTGGGCATCGCGTGTTCGGTCAGCGGCCACCCGGCCACTATATTTGGGCGGCTGCCGGGATTTTTGACCGGCGTACGCCGCCCGACCCCGTCTTCCGCCGGAGCTCCTGTGCCCAAGGCCCGTCTGCGCTACGCCATCGCGATCGACGCGACTGAGTACTCCGCGGGGTCGCAGGACCCGGTGATCTACGTCTTCGGCAGTGCCGCCGGCAGTGCCCGGCCGTTCCTGGTCCGCCGCGGCTGGACCGGACCGCAGGGTTCATACGTCGAGCAGTTCCGCATCGTGGAGAGCGGCACGCGCATCACCCGCTACCGCTCCGAGAAGCGCGTCATCGAGCTGACCGGTGAGTACTACAGCGACGACTTCGAGGACCGCGTCGGCGCGCAGCACCTCGCGGTCGGTGAGTACGAGCTGGTCTTCACCATCGCCGGCGAGGTTGTCCCCGGCGTGCCGGTCTTCGTCTCGCCGGGCCCTGGCGCGATCGGCGGCCCGCCGGCCGTCGTACCGTCGATCATCGACGAGGCGACGAAGAAGTCCGACCTCGTCTGGCTCGCCGTCGCCGGCCTGCCCGGTCAGTCGCACCGGCCGGTGTGGCACATCTGGGAAGAAGGCGCGGCGTACGTCGTCTACAACGGCTCCGAGCAACTCGTGCCCGGCCTGGCCGAAGCCGACGCGGCGACCGTCACGGTCCGCTCCAAAGACAAAGGCGGCCGGCTCGTCTCGTGGCGCGCGGCCGTCGACGACATCGCACCGGGCACGGCGCTGTGGGAAGCGGTCGTGCCGCTGCTCGTCGGCAAGCGCCTCAACTCCAAAGACGGCGACGGAGCCGCCGCTCGCTGGGCCCGCGAGTGCAAGGTCGCCCGGCTGACGCCGACCGGCGAGCTCGTCGACGACCCGGCGAGCCCGCCGAGCGGATCTCAGTCCGCGCCACCCGCACCGACCGAAGCCGCGACGACCACACGCATCCCGATCAACTTCAACGGATCGGTAAAGCGCGGCTTCTCCGGCCGCAAGTTCGGCTCCCGCAGCAAAGACGCCAAACCCGAAGACTCCAAAGCCTGACGCACCGAATGCTGATCAAGCCTGGCATCGCAGCGCTGATGGGTGCGGTGGCCGGCACAGTTCCCGGGATCATCGCCTATGCGACGTTCCTCGAGCCCGAGGTCAACAACGACCTGTCTGACATCGGGAGTGGACTGTTCTCGATCGCCATGTCCGGTGCCATCGGACTCATCTGCGCGCTCCTCGGAGCCCAGACGGGGTATCGCTGCGCGCGACGGCGCGAATGACCGGCATCGGCCGCGCGCTACAGGCCGAGTAAGAGCCTCAGGGCCGCGTCCATCTGCCGCAGTTCATCGAAGGTGAGGTTGCCCACGCTGGCGCCGAGGCGGGCTGGGTCGACCGCTGCGGTCTGCTCGGCGAGCACCCGTGTCGGCTGCCCGGCGATCTCTACTTCAGGGCGGAAACTGGCCGGACGTGCCGAGGTCGAGGTCGGAGCAACCAGCCAGGTCGAAAGCGGGAATTGGTCGGACTGGACGACGACGGCGTACCGAGAACCGTGCTGCTCGTGCCCCTGGACGTTCCGAGGTGCACGTAGCCGGTAGACCTCACCACGCACGTAGGCTCTCCATGTCCCGCAGGACCTGCGCAGCCTCGGCCCGGTCCTGGTCGTCCGCGGCCAAGGCCTCTGCCTCAGCACGAAGGGTGGACTGGGCCTGCTGGCGAGCTGCGTCGATCAGCGCCGCTCGCACGGCGCTCGACACCGGTGTGCCATCGCGGGTCAACACCGCCAAGGCACGCGCGGCGTCCTCATCGGGACGAAAAGTGATCGTTTTTGCCATGCACTCAACGTAACACAGGTTGTAAGACAGTTTCCAAACCCCAAACCCCAAACTCCAAAGCCTGAACGCCGCGTCGCGCGGCGAGTTCAGCTGCCCGTCGAGACCTGGATCAACGCACCTGAATGATCTGCGCCAGCGCGAACCGGATTTCTTCGATGTCCTCGGTTGTCAGCGTCGCTTGGTGCCGCTGGACCAGCCGGTCGCGGCGCAACGCCCGGATCTGATCACACATGGCGAACGACGTCCGACCAGAGAGTCTGACCGCAGGCTGGTACGGCAAGCCGCGATCGACACCGGTGCACGGCACGACGACAGCAAGCCCGTTCGGCAGCGAGCAAGCGAGCGCGCTGCCGACCACGATCGCCGGTCGCCGGCCCGCCTGTTCGCGCCCAGCGGGTGCGGTGAAGTCAGCCCACCAGACCTGCCAGGGTGCGAGCTGACTATTCTTCGACCGGGGCATCGCTCTCCGCGAGCGCCCGCGCCTCAGCCAGATACTCATCCGCCTGCGCCGGATCAGCCGCGAGCCGCGCCAATGCCGCCGCCGTCCGATGCTCGAATAGAACGACCCGCAGCGCCTCGTCCAAACTCACCCCGCCCAGATCCTGCGCCGCAATCCGAGCGAGCGCGTCCCGTGACTCCTTCGACACCCGCATACTTGTCTGCATACATCCAGCATACAAGAAAGGGCGGGAAGGGGCGGCAGGCCTCAAGAGGCGCCCAGCCCTGGTCCGCCGCGGCTGGACCAGGACCGCAGGTTTCGTACGTCGAGCAGTACCGCAGCGCACTCGCGAGGTGACCGTGCGACTGCTGGAGGACGGCGCGGATCAGCCTTGTCGATACCCTCGGTAACAGCGGCGGCCGTCCGGTCCAACGCGTCGAGCGCGACCGAGGCCGTGAACCCGAGCGGCGTCGTCGTCGACGTCGCATGAGAGTGCGGCGCGCTGCTCGCAGGTTGATCTGTGGCGGTATCTAGACACGGTCCACGCTCGGCACAAGATCAACATTGCCACTGATCAACTAGCGGGTGCCTGCGCTTGGGTCGGCGGAAGGTCGGCGCTCGAGTCGCGGCCGAGCTTCAACGAGAGGTACGCCGCACCGCCGGCCGGGATCGGCAGCCAGAAGTTGATGAGCCGCCAGCTGATGACGCCGAGCAGCGCGACGGCAGCGGGCGCGCCGAAACCGACGAGTGTCGGCGTCAGCACACCTTCGACGATGCCGAGCCCGCCGGGAGTCAACGGCAGCGCGGCGAGGATGTTCGCGAAACCGAACGCGACGATGAGCCCCGGCACATCCATCGTGTGGCCGAACGCACGGACGAAGACCCATAGCGACGCCGCATCCAACAACCAGTTCGCCGCCGCCCAACCGGATGCCCGCACCAACAGCGACCGGTCACTACCGAGTTCGCGCAGCCGGGTTGCGAGGCGCTCGACGACGAGCGCTGTCCGCACCTCGTCGAGGAAGGGCGCCCGCCGCGACACCCACCGCACGATCCGCGTGGCCCGCGCCTCACCCAGGGTCAGCCCCACGACGAGCGCGGCAAGCATCGCAATGAGCAGCGAGCCGGCAATCGCGGCGTTGCGCGTCAACGGGCTGACGCCTCGCGTCGGGATGGTCGCAACCACTCCGACCCACAACAAGACATTGAGTACGACGGCCGACCCGATCCCCTGCGTCGCCATCGTGAACGCTGCATCGGTGCCGCGGATGCCGTTGGCGAGCATCAGCCGAAACCCCAAGGATGCGCCGGCCGCCGTACCGCCAGGCACGACGTGGCTGATCGCGAGGGTCGAGAGGTCGATGCGAAAAAGCGTCCACAGCCCAGGAGTGGTCGGCGTCTTGGGCAACACCGATCGGGTGAGTTGCGCGTAGGCGACCAGCGCAGCAAGTTCCAGGCCGACACCGGCGGCGAGGTAGGCGAAGTTCACCGATGCCAGCGTCGACAGCGCTCTGCGAGCGCCGAAAAACTGCGGCAGCACCAGGTATTCGAGGATGAGTACGACGATGAGCCCGGCCGCGACCCGGCGCAGCGGTGTGACCAGGCGCGACAGCAGCAAAACAACCCCTATACGTCAGGCACAAACCTAGCGCGCATATCCTGCCGGGCGATCGCACGACCCGGCGGTAGCCTTCGAGCGTGAACACGACGACAACGCGCATCTTCGTCGCCCGACTCGCTGGCACCTTGGTCTTCGACCCCAACGGTGACCAGGTCGGGCGCGTTCGCGATGTCGTCGCGACGTTGCGGCTGGCGGGCAAACCACCCCGCGTCATCGGACTCGTCGTCGAAGTGCAGCGTCGGCGCATCTTCGTCGGCATCAGCCGGGTGCGCACGATGGAATCCGGGTCGGTCGTCCTCGGCACCGGCAAGGTTTCGGTACGCCGCTTCGAGAAGCGCTCCGGCGAGACCCTGGTGTTCGAGGAGCTGCTCGACCGCAAGGTGACGCTGCTCGAGACCGACCACGAAGTCACCGTGTTCGACTGCGCGATGGAGTCGACGCGCCTCGGCGAATGGCACCTCAACAAGGTCGCGGTCCGGTCGGGTCGACGCCGCGGTGCATCGCAAGTCGTGCCGTGGGATGCGGTCACCGGCTTCGCGCTCGACGAACACGGACAGGGCACCGAGCATCTGCTCGCGCTCTACGACGGCATGCGCCCCGCCGACCTCGCCAACGTGCTGCACGACCTGTCGTCCAAGCGCCGCCACGAGGTCGCCGCCGCGCTCGACGACGAGCGACTCGCCGACGTACTCGAGGAGATGGAAGAGGACGAGCAGGTCGAGATCCTCGAGACCCTCGAGGACGAGCGCGCGGCCGACGTACTCGAAGCCATGTCGCCCGACGACGCCGCTGACCTGCTGTCCGAGATGCACTCGCACGACGCCGAACGACTCCTCGAACTGATGGAGCCGGACGAAGCCGAGCCGGTACGCCGCCTGCTGCTGTACGCCGAGAACACCGCCGGTGGTCTCATGACGACCGAGCCGATCGTGCTGCCGCCCAACGCCACCATCGCCGAGGCGCTCGCCCGTGTTCGGGTGCCCGAGCTCTCCCCCGCGGTCGCGAGCCAGGTGTATGTGTGCCGGCCGCCCGCAGAAACCCCGACCGGGCGCTACCTCGGCGTCGCACACATCCAGCGGCTGCTGCGCGAGCCACCGAGTTCCATCGTCGGCGGCGTCATCGATTCCGACCTCGACCCGATCGCGCCGACCGCGACGCTGCGCCAGGTCACCGAGCACCTGGCGACGTACAACCTCGTCGCCGCACCGGTGGTCGACGAGGCCGGCCGGCTCATCGGCGCGGTGACCGTCGACGACGTACTCGACCACCTGCTGCCCGAGAACTGGCGCGAGGAGGAGGTGGTGACCGATGGCACGGGGTGAGACGAGGCTCGACCAGCCCAAGGCCGACCGAGCGCTGCTACCCCGGCCGCACTACGACCCGGAGGCGTTCGGGCGCTTCTCCGAGGCGATCGCGCGGTTCATCGGGACCGCGCGCTTCCTTGTCATCCAGACGTTCATCGTCATCGTCTGGGTGTTGTGGAACATCGTGTTCCCTGACGGGCACGACCTCAACTTCGACCCGTTCCCGTTCATCTTCCTGACGCTCGCGCTGTCGTTGCAGGCGGCGTACGCCGCACCGTTGATCCTGCTCGCGCAGAACCGGCAGGCCGACCGCGACCGCATCTCGCTCGAAGAGGACCGGGCCCAGTACTCGCGCGCTCTGGCGGAAGCGGAATTCCTGGCGCGCGAGATCGCGTCGGTGCGCATCGCCCTGGGTGACGTCGCCACCCGCGACTTCATCCGCTCCGAACTGCGCGACCTCGTCGGCGAAATCACCGAAAGCCGAGCGACCGCCGACGAAAGTTAGCCGCTCGATCAGCGCCCGAGTAACAACTCACCGATCGCATCGGCCCAGGCGTCCGACCAGCGGAACGGCATCGGACCCGGGGTGACCACGACGTGCTCGATCCCCATCGCCTCGAGCTGCCCGAGCCGGTCGAGCACCTGTTCAGCCGTTCCGACGAGTCCGGTCGCCGCGTAGTCCTCGAGCGGCGCGAAACTCCCCGCCGGAAGCGACGCGGCCAGCGCCTCGTATTGCGCCCGTACGCCGGCGTCGTCGCGGCCGACAATCGCGACGAGGCCCAGCGAGCGGCGTACCGAAGAAGGATCACGGCCGATCGCCTCGCACGCGCGGGCCAGCACGTCGCACCGCTGCAGATACTCGGCGTCGGTCGTGCGCACGGCCGGATTCCACTGCACGGTGTTCCAGCCGTCGGCGACGCGCGCGACGACGCCGAGCATCTTGTCCTTCTTGCCACCGAGCCAGATCGGCGGCCGCGGCTGCTGCACAGGCCCGGGCTCGCACCAGGCGTCCGTGCATGAGTAGTGCGAACCGGCGTAGGTGTACGGCGACGAGCCCAGCATTCCGGCCACGACGCGCGTGTAGTCCTCCAGTCGGCCGACCCGCTCCCCGGGCGTCGGGAAGTACAGCGCGTTGTCGGCGTACTCCGCCCCGTACCAGCCGGCGCCCAGCCCGAGCTCGAGCCGCCCACCGGAGAGCTGATCGAAGGTCGCAGCCATCTTCGCCAGCACCCCGGGGGGCCGAAACGCTTCGCAGAGCACCAGCGAGCCGATCCGCATGCTCGAGGTAGCGGAGGCGGCGACCGTCATGGTCGTCCACGCCTCGAGCGCCTCCGCGCGACCCGGCGCCATGCCGTACTGGCCCGGGTCGAGGAAGAAGTGGTCGCTCACCCAACCGGCGCTGAAGCCGAGCGCCTCAGCGCGGGCGGCCGCCGCTGCGACAGCGGCCGGCGTGGCCGGAAGACCACCGTCGAGGGAAATGTCGTAGTGCGGGAGCGTGACGCCGAGCGTGACGGGCACCGAAATACCTCCATGTGGCGCTCAATCCGTACGCCATCTGGCCGACATCTACTAGGTGACGAACACCCTAGGCGCGGAGACCGCCAAACCCGTGCCCAGTTTCGACCGCGCCGCGGCCCGGCGCCGCCGCATCGGCGAAGTACTCGTCAGCTCCGGCACCATCACCGAGGACCAGCTGCACGAGGCGCTCGCCGCGCAGGCGGCGCAGCCTGCCGACCAGCCGCGCAAGAAGTTGGGCACGATGATCGTCGCCCTCGGACTGGCCAGCGAGATGCAGATCGCCAAGGCGCTCGGTGAGGCGATCGGCCTCGAGGTCGTCGACCTCGCACAGACGGCGATCTCACCGGAGACCGCGCGGGTCATCCCGCGCAACGTCGCGGAGCGGTACGGCGTATTGGCCCTCGAGTGGAACGCCCGCACCCTCAAGGTTGCCATCGCCGACCCGACGAACGTCGTCGCGCTCGACGACGCGCGCCTCTACACGAGGGCGCAGGACCTGCACGTCGTCGTCGCGACCGAGAGCGGAATCCGCGAACACCTGAGCCGAGTCTGGAGCCTCGCCGAAGATTCCTCCGACATGGTCACCATGCTCGAGGACGTCGACGGCGACAACGACGTCGACTTCATCTCGAACGCCAAGGACGCCGACTCCACCCCCGTCGTCCGCCTGGTCAATGTCATCCTCGCCGACGCCGTACGCGCGCGGGCTTCCGACATCCACGTCGAGCCGCAGCTGCGCGACGTACGCATCCGCTATCGCATCGACGGTCTGCTCCGCGACGTCATGACGGTGCCGAAGAATGCGGCGGCGCCGCTGACGAGTCGCATCAAAATCATCTCCGGCCTCGACATCGCCGAACGCCGGCGACCGCAGGACGGCCGCGCGCGCCTCGCCGTCGACGGGATCAACCTCGACGCGCGCATCTCGTCACTGCCGACCATGCACGGCGAGAAGATCGTCATCCGGCTGCTCGCCCGCGCCGACAGCGTGCCGCCGCTGGTCAAGAGCGGCATGGAAGACAAGCAGCTCGAGGACGTCCTGACCGCGATGCTCGTGCCGCAGGGACTCATCCTCATCACCGGTCCGACCGGCTCCGGCAAGACGAGCACCCTCTACAGCGCCATCAACCAGATCCGTACGCCGGACCGCAACATCGTGACCCTCGAAGACCCGGTCGAGATCCAGCTACCGGGTGTCAACCAGGTGCAGGTGCACGAGAAGTCGGGCCTGACGTTCGCGCGCGGTCTGCGATCGATCCTTCGGCAGGACCCCGACATCGTCCTCGTCGGCGAGGTCCGCGACCTCGAGACCGCCGAGCTTGCGCTGCAGGCCTCACTCACCGGTCACATGGTGCTGACAACGCTGCACACCAACGGTGCGATCGCCGCGATCAGCCGGTTCATCGACATGGGCGTCGAGCCATTCCTCGTCGCGTCGTCACTCTCGCTCGTCGTCGCACAGCGCCTGGTCCGCACGCCGTGCATGGCGTGCATCGCGCCGTACACACCCAGCCCCCGGACGCTGAAGATGCTCGGACTGGTCGAGGCCGACGTGGCGGAGGCAGTGCTGCGGCGTGGTCGCGGGTGCAACGACTGCGGACAGACCGGCTACAGGGGACGCGTCGGGATCTACGAGGTGCTGCCGGTCACCACCGGCGTACGCAGTGCCCTGATCCACAACCCGAGCGAGACCAACATCCTGGCCGCCGCGCAGGCCGCAGGCATGATCTCGCTACGAGCAGCCGGCCTGCTCAAAGCACTGCGCGGCGAGACGACGCTCGAAGAAGTCCTGCGCGTCACGCACGTCGACGTTGCCGATGGCACCCGCTGCCCGGCGTGCGACCGCGGCGTCGAGGACGACATGCTCTGCTGCCCCTGGTGCGGCACCGACGTCGAGCGCGGCAACTGCGTGACCTGCTCCAAGCCGCTCGACCCCGATTGGCGGGTCTGCCCCTACTGCCGCGCGGAAACCGCTCGCAACCCGGCCGGTCCGGACGGCGCACCGCACGAGAACAGCAGCCGTCGCGTGCTCGTCGTCGACGACGATCCGGCGATCTGCGGCTTCGTCGCGGCGGCCCTCGAGGGCGAGTGCGAAGTGCTCATAGCGGGGACCGCCGAGGCGGCGCTGCGCATCGCGGGCACGGAAGACCTGGGTGCGATCATCCTCGACCTGATCCTGCCGGACCTGTCCGGGATCGAACTCGCGCGCCTGCTGCGCGCGGACAACCACACCGCGCTGGTGCCGCTGATGATGCTGACGGGAACAGACGACCGGCGGACGGAGACAGAAGCGTTGCTCGCCGGCGCCGACGACTACCTGACCAAGCCGATCAACCCGGTCAACCTGTCCGAACGCGTCCACGCGATGCTCGATCGCCATTCCCGCGCAGCCGTGGCTAGTCGCTGACTGCCAGCTTGGTCATCAAGGCCTGCAGCTGGTCGAGCTCGACATCCGTGAGCTGGCCGGTGACCCGCGCACGTACGCCGCGCAGGTGCGTCCCCGCGGATTCCTTCAATCGCTGATAGCCGAGGTCGGTGAGTACGGCGTGCATGCCCCGAGCGTCGCTCGGGCACCTGAACCGCTCGACCAGGCCGCTGCGCTGCATCCGGTCGACCAGCCGGGTCAGCCCGCTGCGCGACAGCAGCACCTGATCGGCCAACTCGGTCATCCGCAGCCGATGCTCGGGCGCCTCGACGAGCGTGACGAGCACGCTGTATTCGGGGAGCGAAAGCTCGTGTGCCGCCACGAGATCGGCCTCGAGCGATCGGGTGATCGTCGCGTGGGCGCGTAGGAACGAGCGCCACGCACGCAGTTCACGCTCGGTGAGCCGTCTACTCGCCGTCTTGGTCACAGCGAAAATCATACCCGCGCTGGTGGGAATAGTTGCGTGTGCAATCAAGTTATCTGCACTGACCGTGCAAACTTGCACATGCAACTACTTTTTCTGGGAGCCAACATGACCACAGCAACGACAACCTCTGAACTCACTGGCGCGTGGACCCTCGACCCCGCCCACACCAGGCTGGGTTTCTCCGCGCGGCATGCCATGGTGACGACGGTCCGCGGGCACTTCGGTGACGTGTCCGGCGTACTCCAGCTGGACGGCGACAACCCGGAGAAATCGACCGCGGAAGTGACCATCCAAACGGCCAGCATCAGCACCGGCCAGGCCGACCGCGACGGTCACCTGCGCGGCGCCGACTTCTTCGACGCGCAGACCTGGCCCGTCATCACGTTCAAGTCGACCAGCGCCCGCGCGAACGGCGACGACGACTTCGTGCTGACCGGCGATCTGACCGTGCGCGATGTCACCCGGCCGGTCCAGCTCAAAGTTTCCTACCTCGGCGCGGCGACCGACCCCTTCGGTAACAAGCGGGCCGGCTTCGAGGGCACGACCGAGATCAGCCGCAAGGACTTTGGGCTCACCTGGAACGTCGCGCTGGAGACCGGCGGCCTCCTGGTCAGCGACAAGGTCAAGATCACCGTCGACGTCTCGGCTATCGGGCAAGCCTGACCCGCCAGCACGGCGGTGTGAAGTTCGGCAGACTGGGCGCATGTCCGCGGCAGCCGAGCCCCTCGCCGTACTAGAGCTCGACGATCTCGAGCTCGTGCTACGGCGCGCGACGATCGACGACGTGCCCGCGGTGGTGGCGCTCATCGCCGGCGGTCAGATTGCGGGCATCCGTGACGGCATCGACAACGATGGCGACCTCGCGCAGTACCAGGCGGCGTACCGCAGCATCGACGTCGACCCCGCCCACCTGCTCCTCGTTGCGGAATCGGCCGGCCGAATACTCGGCACGCTGCAGCTGTCGCTTTTGCCTGGGCTGGCCCGTCGCGGCAGCGTCCGCGGGCAGCTTGAGGCGGTGCACGTCGAGGAATCGTCGCGCGGCCGCGGAATCGGCTCGGCGATGCTCGACTGGGCCATCCAGGAGTGCCGCAGGCGCGGCGCTTCGCTGGTCCAGCTCACCACCAGCAAGAGTCGCGTCGACGCGCACCGGCTGTACGCCAAGCTCGGATTCACCGCATCGCCCGAAGGCATGAAGCTGCCGCTCTGAGCGTTGGAGCAGGTGCGGGCCGCACGATCGCGGCGCCGTACACTTGGGCGGCGCGGCAGGAGAGCTTCGCCGCAGCCGACTACGCAGGGAAATCGACAGATGCTCACGCCTGAACTCATCACCGCCGCGCTCGCGACCGTGCAGGATCCGGAGATCCACAAGCCGATCACCGAACTCGGCATGGTCAAGAGCATCGAGATCGCGGACGACGGCGTCGTGAGCGTGGGCATCTACCTCACGGTGTCGGGCTGTCCGCTGCGCGACAAGATCACCCGTGACGTGACCGAAGCCGTCAGCGCGCTTGACGGCGTGACCGGCGTCGTCGTGGACCTCGACGTCATGAGCGACGAACAGCGCGCCAACCTGCAAGCAACCCTCCGAGGTGGGCAGCCCAATCGCGAGATCCCCTTCGCGCAGCCGGGGTCACTGACCAGGGTGTACGCCGTCGCGTCCGGCAAGGGCGGTGTCGGCAAGTCGAGCATCACCGTCAACCTGGCCGCTGCCATGGCCGCGAACGGGTTGAAGGTCGGCGTCGTCGACGCCGACATCTACGGTTTCTCCATCCCGCGCATGCTCGGTGTAGAAGGCAAGCCGACCCAGGTCGAGTCGATGATCATGCCGCCGTCCGCGCACGGCGTGAAGGTGATCTCGATCGGCATGTTCGTCGCAGACGGCCAGCCTGTCGTCTGGCGCGGACCGATGCTGCACCGCGCGCTGCAGCAGTTCCTCGCCGACGTCTACTGGGGCGACCTCGACGTACTCCTGCTCGACCTGCCGCCGGGCACCGGTGATATCGCCATCTCCGTCGCGCAGCTCATCCCGACCGCTGAGATCCTCGTTGTGACGACGCCGCAGCTCGCTGCGAGCGAGGTCGCGGAGCGGGCGGGATCGATCGCGCTGCAGACGCACCAGCAGGTGGTCGGCGTGGTCGAGAACATGGCCGGGCTGGCCTGCCCGCACTGCAGCGAACACGTCGACGTCTTCGGGTCGGGCGGTGGCGCTGCCGTCGCAGAAGGGCTCACCCGCTCGATCGGCGCGACGGTGCCGCTGCTCGGTCAGGTGCCGATCGACGTGCGGCTGCGCGAGGGTGGCGACGCAGGAATGCCGCTCGTGCTCAGCGACCCCGATTCGCCTGCGGCGAAAGAACTTCGAGCCATCGCCGACCGGCTCTCATCGCGCGCCCGGGGCCTGGCCGGCCGCTCACTGGGCCTGTCACCCGCGGGTCGCTAGCGGGTTCGGCGTCAGGTCGCGTCGACGTCGTACGGCACCGGCACGGCGGCGTCGACCGCCGGCGATTCGACTGACGGCACTTCGACTGCCGGCACTTCGACTGCCGGCGCTTCGACTGCGCGCCCTTCGCCATTCGGCGCCGCGTCACTGCCTGGCTGCAACCGAGTAGACGCACGCGGTTTCGGCGGCAGGTCCTCGTCGTCGTCGTCGCCGAGCACATGCTTCTCGATGAACTTGCGCGGGTTGAGCGACGCGAGATCGACGTCCCTGAACTCAGGTCCGAGTTCGCTGCGCAGGTCTTCGGAGGCGTCGGCGGCGAAGCGACGCAACTGGCGAATCATCCGGCCGACGTCTGCGGCGATCTTGGGAAGCTGGTCCGGCCCGAAGATGAGCAGGCCGAGCAGGCCGAGCATGAGCAGCTCGCCCCAGCCAAGATTGTTGAGCACCGTTGCCTTCCACTGACTCCGAACGCCGGGTGAATCCCGAGGGCAAGGCTACCCCGGCAAGTTCGGCTTCAGCGCCGGAGGGTGAGAACGACGTCGGCCGTCGCTTCCTGCCCTCGCCTGATGTACGTGACGTGCACCGTGTCGCCGACCTTGAACCGGCGGATGTCACGAACGAGCTGGTCCGAGCTCTTGACCGGCGTGTCGTTGAGCTTGGTGATCACGTCGTCGCGCTGCAGGCCCGCCTTCTCGGCGGGACCACCGGCGGTCACCGTGTTGACGAGCGCGCCCTGCGCCACCTTGAGCTTCTCGGCGGACTCCTCGTCGATGATGTCCACCGTGACGCCGAGCTGCGGATGCACCGCCTTACCGGTCGCGAGCAGCTGTCCGACCGTGTCTTTCGCGGTGTCGATCGGAATGGCGAAGCCGAGCCCGATCGATCCTGCCTGGCCGCCCCTTCCCAGCGACGCGATCGCCGTATTGATGCCGATGACCTTGCCGTTGCCGTCGACCAGAGCACCGCCGGAGTTGCCCGGGTTGATTGCAGCATCGGTCTGGATCGCGCCGTAGATGGCTTCGCGAGCGCTCGAGTCCGAGGGCAGGTCAACCGTGCGGTCGAGTGCGCTGATGATGCCCGAGGTCACAGTTCCGGTGAGGCCGAGCGGCGAACCGATGGCCAGCACGGGGTCGCCGACCTTCAGACCGGCGTCAGTGCCGA
>JBDSAK010000284.1:0-2841 GCA_039922195.1 Mycobacteriales bacterium | reverse complement strand
CGGCTGCGGCAGCGGGGACGGCGCGACCTGCCCGGCCGGGACCGTCGCGTCGGGGACGGGCAGGGGAGTGGTCGGAGAGGCCGGCTCGGCGGGAGGTGCACGCGGCTGCGTCACCGCGGGACTCGAGATCCCGGGCAATGGCGCCTGTACGTCGCGGCCGCCGTTTCCGAGCACTGCGGTGGCCAGCATCCCGAGGATGATCACGACGGGGACGAACACCATGATCAGCAGACCGCGGACCGACTGCTGATCACGGCCTCCCCCGCCGCCGCGCGGCTGCTCCAACCTCGTCCGCCCGATCAGCCGAGCTGGCGCGGCGGGCCGGCTGCGGCGCCTGAGTCGCAACGGCAGAGGAACGTGTCAAGGATGGCATGCATCGCCTCGAGCTCGGCGGCCGCATGGCGCAGTCGCTCTTCGCCGGCGCGCGTGAGCTCATAGGTGCGGCGGTCGGGCCCCCCTGTCGACGAGTGCCACGTCGACCGCACGAGTTGCGCATCCTCGAGCGCGCGCAAGGCGCGGTACAGGCGGCCCGGATCGTCGCGGCTGAAGCCCAGCGGGCGCAGCCGCTCGCGCAACTCGTATCCGTGCGCGGGGCTCTCGTGCAGAAGCAGCAGCAAGCACGGCCGCAAGAAGTTCTTGGGCAGGACGTGGCGGGCCAAGTCGGTGTCCACGGCCATGCTCCGCACGGTACAGGACGACCGCTCGAAGGGCTGAACGCGGGGACGGCGCACGCACGCCTGACAAATCCTTAATAGAAGCTAAGAACGGCTGGTAAGCAGCCCCTTTTCGGCGTCTTTAGCTCCCGTTCAAGCGCTTGTGGCAATGGTCCGCTGGACATTGCAGCCCGC
The DNA here is from genome assembly GCA_039922195.1 of Mycobacteriales bacterium. Classification (GTDB taxonomy): domain Bacteria; phylum Actinomycetota; class Actinomycetes; order BP-191; family BP-191; genus JBDTYE01. Next base: position 1,993 of record JBDSAK010000284.1, on the reverse strand, counting down.
GGTGTACTAATGTCGCGCCCAGAACCGGCTGGGTCGGGGCAGAGGGAGACGTACCGGGACCCGGAAGCGGACTTATCAGGGAGCGAGCACCTGGACACCGCGACATTCGTCGCAGTGCATTCGGGCGCGTACAACAAGAGGGGAGCCACAGTGCTTATACGGCCAGGCGCAACGGCGCCGCATCGGTGGAGTATTCCGTGCCAGCGCTAAAGAGGAAGCCCAAGTCACCGCAGCGGCAGGGTGCTACCTCGAGCCGCGGCAAGCCCAAGTCACCGCAGCAGACGGCAGCGACTTCGAACCGAAGCGGCGGCGGCGGCGGCGTGCAGGGCGTCAACGTCATCATTCTCGTGCTCGTCGCGGCGGCAGTGACGATCGCGGCAGGTCTCCTCGCGGAGACCGTCAACACGGCGCGTGCAATCGATAAGAAGGCGAAGAGCATTCGCGACACCGGCGTCGGGATCAACACGGCGACGGACTCGATCCAGCAGCTCGTCAAGACGAACCAGATCGCGACGTCGATCCTCAAGACGGCATCGCCGCTCGACGCCGTCCTCACGAAGATCGTCGCCCGCGCGCGCTCGATCAACCGTGACGCGACTTCGATCGACAGCCTCGCGAGCACGATCCTCTCGACTGCGGGAACGATCAACACGAGCGCCACCTCGATCGGCGGTGTCGGGACCGAAATCAACAACACCGCCGGCTCCATCAATACGGTCGCCGGTCAGATCGACGAGGTCGCCGTCGGAATCAACAACACGGCGGGAACGATCGGCCGCACGGCGCGGAGCATCAACACGACCGCCGCGAGCATCAACAGCGTCGCCAAGATGGTCGACACCGACGTCGCCGCGATCGTCAGGAACGCGACCGCGGCACTGAGCACCGCGAAGGGGATCAAGTCCGACTCGGGCGACATCCTCGGTGACGCGACGGTCATCAAGGACACGGCAGCGTGCATCGATATCAATGCCAATCTCGGCAACCCGACCGCGCCCAAGGGCGATTGCGCGGGTCTCCCGTGAGCCGCGCTACGACGAGCAAGACGAACGCTTCGAGGGGGACAACGTGCAGCGTGGTATAGCGACAGATCTCCGCTGGACATGGATCTTCGGAACGATCCTGATCCTGGTCGTGGTCGTGGTGATCGGATTTCTATCCGGCATCACGAGCGCGCTGAACTCCATCGACAAGGCGCTCGGGACGACCGATTCGACCCTCACGGACGTGGGCGGCGACGCGGACCCGCTGCCGGGCTACGTCCAGAAGATCAACGCCAACCTGACCGACATCGACAAGGCGCTGAAGCCGGTTCCCGGCCAGGGCGTCGCGATCCTCAACTCGCTGACCTCGATCAACGGGTCGACGGGCCGGGTCAACGCCGCTCTCGGCAACACCTCGAGCTCGCTGCTGAGCACGTCCAGCTCCCTCGTGGACACGACGGGCACACTGCAGACGATCTCCGGGTCCCTGACCGATACGGCGGGCTCGCTGACAGGTACCACGGGGCGTCTCGTGACGATCCGCGGCACCCTGCGCACCATCTCCGGCGTGCTGGTCACGGTCGACGGCCGTGTCCGTACGATCAACAGGACGCTCAGGGATGATGTTCAGTCGGCTTCCAGTCAGGGCACGGGGGCGATCGCACCGCTCGTGGTCCAGATCAACAGCGCTGACGGCCTGAGCGGGATCCTCTCGGACACGAATAAGATCAACGCCGGCCTGACCGATGCTCACAATCACCTGACGAGCATCTGTAATGGCCCGGTCATCAAGGCCCTTGGCGCAATCGCCGGCAACTCCAAGTGCTGAGCTAAGTCATGTTGCGTGACATTCTCAGCGGAGCACGGGGCATGTCGCCCGTCGTGCTCACGATCCTGATCGCATGGGCGCTGCTCGCGGTGATGTTTCTCACCGGGACGCTGCTGGCCGCGCGGTCGATCGATCGCTCGGTGGCCGTCATCAAGCCAAACGTGGATGAGATCGGCACGGA
>JBDSAK010000283.1:0-2942 GCA_039922195.1 Mycobacteriales bacterium | reverse complement strand
TCAGCCGGTCATCCCATCGATCATTTCGCGGATGAGATCGGCATGGCCGTTGTGCCGGGCGTACTCAGTGACCATGTGCACGTAGACCAGTTGCAGCGAATAGGTCTCGCCGCGGAGCTCGAAGGCGTGCTCGAACGGAATGTCCGCAACTGCTTCGTCGGCGAGCCGGCATTCCTCGAGGTACGTCGCGAAGTCGCCCTCTGCGCAGGCCGGGTCGAGGTTCTCGAAGTCGTGGTCCTTGCCCAACGCAGCCTCGTACAGCGGCTCGATTGCCTCGCCGGCGACGCGCAGGCGAAACCAGATGCGTTCGACCTTGGCCATGTGCCGGACCAGCCCGAGCAAGGACAGGGTCGACGGACCAGCAGCCCGCGTCGCCAGCTGTTCGGCGGTCAGGCCGGCGCACTTGGTGAGCAGCACGTGCCGCTGATCGGCTAGAAAAGCCTCGAGGATCGGCCTGTCTTCGCCGACGAGCGGGCCGTCGGCGAGGGGAGGCGGGGTGGGTGCGATCCAGGTCATCCACGCATTGTCGCGGATGCTGTCACCATTCGCGGGCCCCGCGAAGGCAGCGCAACGGCAGAGTGACGTGGCGCGTGAGTCGATACAGGGGCGACATCGGAGCGCCGACCGCGATGCGCAAGCCACCGAACTGTGAACGTGACTAAACCTACGGTGTGTCGCGCTGTTCCAAGCTCAGTCATCGTGCCGGCGTGATCTGTGGAATTGCTGGCCAATCCGCGAGACCACTACGCGACTCACGGGTTGTTTGCACCTGCGAAGGTGACTGTGATTCAGGTGCGTACGCCGAGGCCGCGTCGTTGCAGGATGCGGCGCTCGATCGGCGCGAACACCAGCAGTTCGATGCCGACGCCGACGGCGAGGATCACAGCGATGCCGCTGACGACGATCCCCATGTCCGATAGTTGGCGTCCCTCGTCCAAGTACTGACCGAGTCCCAATCCGATGCGCGAGCTCTGGGCAATGAGTTCGGCCGCCATCAGCGACCGCCAGGAGAAGGCCCACCCCTGCTTCAGCCCCGCGAGATAGCCGGGCAGCGCGGCCGGAAGGGTGACGTGTCGCATCGCCGTGAGCCCGCGCGCACCTAGCACTCGGCCGACCCGTCCGTAGAGCGGCGGGATCTGGTCGATGCCGGCGAGCAGCCCGTTGGCGATGGAAGGCACGGCACCCATGAGGATCACGAAGTACATCACCGACTCACCGATGCCGAACCAGATGATGCCGGCGGGTACCCAGGCGACCGAAGGCAGACTCTGCAAGCCGGAGACGAACGGGCCGATCGCGGCGCGAACGAACTTCACCCGAGCCATCAGCAGCCCGAGCAGAGTCCCGACGATGAGCGCCGCCAGGAAGCCCTGACCGCCGCGGATCAGGCTGTTGAGGATTGCTGCTTGGATGCGGCCCTGGTCCCATTGGTCAGCGGCCGCCGTCCAGGTCTGACCGGGTGATGGCAGCTGTTCGTCGCGCTTGCCACCCCAGTTGTTTGAAGCGGCCAGCTGCCAGACGAGCAGGAACACGCCGAGCGCGACCAGCGGCGGGAACAGCGCGATGAGGGTACGGCGGCGGCGGGTCCGTTCGGCGGGGCGTTCGAGCTCGTCGAGGCCCGCTTCCAGCTCGCGGAGGTCAGTGTTGGCCATGACGGCGGATCTCCTCGCGCAAGTCGTCGGTGATCTCGAGCGTGCGGGCGGCGACTTCTGGCGCCTCGATGCGCCGCGGCTGCGGGATCGAGATCGGGTATTCACGCGCCACCCGACCCGGTCGCGATGACATGAGCAGAACGCGGTCGCCGAGGCGGACCGCTTCGCGCACGTTATGCGTCACGAACACGATCGTCAGCCCGAGTTCGCTGCGCAGGCGGACGAGCTCGTCGTGCAGTGCGTCTCGGGTGATGGCATCGAGCGCGGCGAAGGGCTCGTCCATGAGCAGCAGCTTGCTGTCCTGCGCGAACGCACGGGCCATGGCGACGCGCTGCCGCATCCCGCCGGAGAGTTCGTGCACGCGCTTGTCGCCGGCGTCGCGCAGGTGCACGAGCTGCAACAGCTCGTCGGCCTCGGCGCGCCGGTCGGCGCGCTTTACGCCGCGCAGCCGAAGGGCCAGTTCGACGTTCTGCCGTGCCGTGAGCCAGGGAAAGAGCGCCGGCTCCTGGAACATCAGACCCGGCTGGTGGCCGGACACCTCGACAGAACCGGTCGTCGGGTCATCGAGACCGGCGATGATCGACAGCAGCGTCGACTTGCCGCAGCCGCTTGCTCCGAGCAGGCAGACGAACTCGCCTTCGGAGATCACGAGGTTGATCCCGTCGAGGATCACCGGCCCGCGGCCGAACGCTTTGGTCACCCCCTTGATGCTGACCAATGCGCCCGATTTCGCGCGCGGCTCAGCTGTGGGATTCACGGCTTCGACCGTCATGACGCATTAGCCCTTTCCGAGCCCGGCATCGGCAACCGCAGGCAACCCCGCGGCCGTGAGCACTTCGTTGAGCAGCGTCAGGTTGTAGATCCCTTTCAGGTCGACTTCCTGGAGCAGCCCCGCCTGGACCGCGTTGTCCTTGGTCTTGCCGAGCGAATCGGCGGCCGGGTCGTTCGTCACGACGATCTGGTCGAACGCACGGGCCAGCACGTCATCCGCGAGCGCCTTGCCGGTCAGTTCCTTCAGCGCCGTGTTGATCGTCGTTTTCGCAGCACCGGTGTTGCTATTGATCCAGTCCGCGGTTTCGACGTGCGCCTCGAGCAACGTCTTCACGACGTCCGGGTGCTGGGTGAGAAACTTCGTGGTGACGAGCAGGTGGGTGGTGACGAACTTGCCGTCGGCCCATCGGGTCTTCTCGTCCACCAGAACCTTGCCGGCTCCTTCGAGCACCAGTCGCGATACCCATGGCTCGGGGAGCCAGCCGCCGGCAATGGTCTTCGATTTGAACTGCTCGAGGG
>JBDSAK010000282.1:0-4731 GCA_039922195.1 Mycobacteriales bacterium | reverse complement strand
GTTGACCGGCTCGTTCATCAGGCCGAACGCCCACACCGAGGCGTCACCGGAGAACGCCCACGCGATGCGCGCCCACACATCCTTGAACGCGGTGACCGGCAGCTCGGCGGACCCGATTGCGCGGCGTACGCCGCCGGTGCCGTTCGCGAGGTAGTAGCCGCCGTAGTTGTGCATGTCGAGCACGACCCGCAGCCCGGCATCGCTGGCCGTGCGCACCATGGCCTTGAGGCGGGCGAGCTCGGCGACGTCGAGGGGCGCGTAGAGGGATCGCTGGAGACGCTCCCAGCGGAACGGGATGCGCACGACCTGGACACCGTGGCTCGCCAGGTAGGTGAACGTCGAAGCGCCGTCGTAGTGGTAGTTCTGCTCGAGCGCGCCGACCGATTCGTTCGAGAAGCCACTGGTCGCGTCAATCGCCGGGGTGCCCATCTCCGGCCCGGTCACATTGACTCCGTGCGGCGCTGTCGGAGTACCCGGATGGGCCTCCATGACATCCGACGCGGACGTCGCCTTGAACGTCCAGTCGGGACCACTGAAGACATAGTTCGCCAGCGGGTGCCAGCCCGCCCATTCACCGGTGACCCAGGTGGTTACCGGCAGCCCGGCGGCCTCGGCGGCGCCGTACCACGCATGCGCCACGTCGCTCCAGCGCGGGTCGTCGTGCGGCCAACCCACCTCGCCGACATACCCCCGGACGTTGTTGGCGTCGAGCCAGTTCGTCCATTCGTTGAGAGTGCTGATCGCCCGTCGCGCCAGGGCATCCCCGGTCGGCGTCGTTGCGGCCTGAGCGGCGGGCACCGTGCCACCGGCGAGAAACACCAGGATGGACGTGAGTACAGCAAGGACGGCGTAACGGCGCGGTGCGCGCATCGGGTGCTCCAGAAGCGAGCCGACGGGTGTCGGTTTCGCCTCTAGCTCCCTGCCGGCACAGAGGGCGACCAGTCGCCCGGCAGATCAACGCCTACCCGTGGGACACAGCGCGTCCCGCACTCACTCTGGTGCGTCGCTCAGCGTGTTGTCGCGATTACTCGGCAGGTTCACTCGATCGGCCTACCCACGAGAAACGGTACGTGATTTTGCCATCACTTACCGTTACTTTTAGCCCGCCGCCCGGCCATAGTGTGCGAGCACCTGCGCGGGTGTCAGCACGTAGGTGTACTGGGCCAGGTCGTCGATGGTCGCGTCGGAGGGCGCGGAGTTGCCCGGCGTCGTCGGACTGCCTCGCCCGACCGTCAGCGTCGCCGGGTCGTCCAGCAGACCGGTGTTGCCGGTGCCGGGATTCGCCGCGACCTGCGCTCCGTCGACGTAGAGCACGATGCCTCCGGTCGACATGGTGCGAGTGAAGACGACGTGATGCCACGCTCCGTCGTTGTAGCCCGACGTCGACCTGATGCTGGTGTCCGGGTTGCCCACGCCCGCCACGACCTGACCGGTTTCGGACAGGCCCACTCCGAAGTCGTCGACCACCATGGGGACGTCGGCGTCCACCAGGCCGGCGGTGTTCCACCACTGCCCAGTGTTCGCGCCGCCGGTGCTCGTGAACCAGAACTCCAGCGAGAAGTCGCCCGAGATCAGTCGCGGCACCGAGGCGTATCCGCCGACGGGGTCGAGGCGGATCGCCGTGCCAGAGCCTATTGCCGGCCCCACGTTGCGGGTCACCTCGCCCAGATACGCGCCGGGCGCGCCGGCCGTAGCAACCGCGATCGAACCGGTGAGGTCATCGAGCCGCCAGTAGCCGGCCGGATTATTCACCGCGACGGCCGCCGCATAACCGCTCGCACGTGCGTCGAAGTGGGCCTGGACATCATTGGTGTAGAGCAGCGAGTCGTACGTCGCGATCTCGTCAAACCGCTGCGCGCCGGCGCGATTCTGGTCGCTGCTGACGCCGAAGTAGTAGTAGCCGCGGGAGTCCACCGGTTGTATCCCGCCCTTTGTCTTGCCCACGAACGCGCGGTCGGCGAACAGTGATAGCCAGCCGTTGCGGTCCTCGCGAGTGAACACGATGTGATGCCAGTTGCCGTCCGCGTAGCCGCCGGTGAACGACACCACGGTGGCGGCGGTGCCGGAGCTGGTCGAGCCGATACCCGCGAGCAGATGGCCATCGGCGGTGATGCTCATGCCGATGTCGCCGGCCCCTCCCAGAGCGCTGTGCAACAACGGCGTGCCCGCGTCGTACTCACCCACCGCTCCCGAACCGAAGGTCGTGGCGAACCAGAACTCGATCGAAAAGTCGCCGGTGGTCGTCTTGGGCACACGCAACGCGCCGGGGCTCGGGAAGTACGCCGACGCATCGCCGGGCGAGGTCGCCGCCGGACCGGGATACGTCGTACCGACGAACGTGGCCGCACCACCGCTCACCGCATCTGTCATCTCGCTGCCGGTCCAGTAGCCGGCCGGCGAATCGTCGAGGATCGACGACGAGGAGAAGGACGCCGCCGCTTGGAACGTGCTCGGATTGTCTGCCGCTGCCGCGAACGCGGCGCTCGCGGTCGGCGCCGACAGCTGGGCGACGAGACCTCCGACCACGACCAGAGCCACGGCAGCGTGGGTACGCCGCAGGCGCAGAACCAGGGGGCGGGATACCACGAGCGTCGCCGGCGCGCGCCTGGAGAAGCCGCGGCTGCGCTGCGGGCCGGCCGCGAACGCGAGGACGAACAGCGCGACCATCGCGCCCGCGGCGTACTTCACCGGTGCTGGGGTTCCGTAGCGCAGCCACACGACCGGGAGGCCCACCGCGGGCACTCGGAGCCTGGGGACCCCGCGGACATTGCCGACGGGCACCGGCGTCGAGTCTTCCGTCCTGTTGGCATCACCCCGCGTGATGATCGTCCCAGCAGGTCCCGTTCGTTCGTACCGGTGCATGAGGTAGACGCCGGGATGCGCAGGATTGTCGACGAGAAGCACTTGCCCGGGACGCAACATCGACACGGGCACGGACGAGCTCAGGACGACATCACCTGGCGCGATACCGGGGCGCATCGATCCGGTCAGGACAACGGTGGACTGCATGCCCAGCGCGACCGGTGCGACGGCGATCAGCAGCAGACCGGCGTACGCAGCAAGCGCCGCAACCGCAAGGACGCGCGCGACGCCGACAAGGGCCGCGAGCGCCTCGCGCCCGCGGCCCTGCATCGTTGCGGGGGTTTGGCGCATGGCTACGTGTTCTGCGCTTCCCAGGTCACCGTCGCGCCGGCCGAGGTGCCCTGAACCGAGGTGGGCGCGGTCGACTTCAGTGTGTACGTGACGCGGTACGTCTGCTTCTGACCTGAGGCGCTTGGCGCCCACGCGCCTGCACCGGAGCCGAAGTTGGTCGATGCCGCCGCCAGGCCCGCGAGCGTACCCGTGAAGGTCGTCGCGCCGGGCGTGAAGCCGGCGCAGTTGTTGAAAGCGCCGCCGGTCCCTTCCGCAATCGTGACATCCAGCTGCGAGGCGAGCGCCGCCGAACCGGTCAGACCGCCGGGCTTGATGTAGACCTTCACCGCGGCCGCGAGAGTGCCGTTGTAGGAGACCTCGACGCAGTTGCTGCCGGTGCTGCCGGGCCGCAGGTTCGTCGGCGCGAACATCGCCGTGCCGGTGGCGCCGCCACTGGAGGAACCGTCATCGCCACTGAGGGCGACGGTGCCGGTGGACCACGAGTTCGAGCCGCCGTCGGCCACCGCGGTGAATGCGGCGTACGAGCTCTGCCACACGATCATGCCGCTCACCAGCAGGCCGATCGGGATCGCACCAATAGCTGCCACCGCACCCTTACCCAGGATGCGGGCGCGGCGCGCCGGAGCCTGGTCGGTCGATGATTCATGCATTGGTGTCCCCCACCCGATATTTGCTGTACCCGACCCCCTGGCCGTTGCCCTGTTCGTATCGGCGCGGGCCGACCGGTGAATCGAGACGCCGTTCGGCGTAAGTGCGGCTCAATGTGCGCGCCCAATTGCCGACAACTGACTAGACCGGTTGCGGGCTCAGGTGGTGACCCCGCGTGTCGAAACCTGAGCGGGGAGGAAATCGTGCGCGTGGGGCGGGCGGTCTGTGGGGTGGCGGCGAGCGTAGTCACCCTTGGCTCGTTCGCACTGGCGACCCCTGCTCAGGCCGAGCCGACGCCCGAGCTCACGACCGACAGCAGAGGCGCGCCGCTGCTCGCGGGCGGCCAGCTGGGTCCGGGCAGCACTCGTGAGAACTGCATTGTCCTGTCGTATAAGCGGCTGCAGAGCGATTCGAGCAACGGCGTCGGTATGTACGCCTTCGTCACCGGCAGTGGGCTCGCCGACTACCTCGACCTCACAATCGCAGCGGGCTCGGGTGGCAGATATGGCGACTGCACCGGATTCGCTGGGTCGTTGATCTATTCCGGAACCCTCGACCAGTTCGGCTCAGCGCACAGCGCTCCGTCGAACCAGCTGGCCGTGGCGATCGCCGAAGGCGATACGGGATCGGTGAGCGTCCGGGTTCGCCTGCGCCTGCGCGACGACAATGCCGCTCAGGGCAAATCGGCCGACGCGCTGTTCTCGTGGACGGTCGGCTCGATGACGCCGCTGGCAACGTCTGCCTCGAGCGAGTTGCTGGGCGGCCCAAGCGAGCTCCTGGGCGAGCCGGGGCAGACGTCCGGCGAGGCAACCCCGGTCATCCCGTCTGTCGGCGGCGTCGTCGAGACCGCGGCGGCAACCCCGTTGCCCCCGCCTGTCGGCGGCGTCGTCGAGACCGCCGAGCCTGCGCCGGCACGTCCGCTGGCGTCGG